>JANXNO010000671.1 GCA_025354075.1 Burkholderiales bacterium
GCGAAATCCTCGACCACGTCCTTGCCAAAATCAACCGCAAGGCCCGCATCATCATCTGCGGCGCCATCTCGCAATACAACAACACGACAGCAGTACAAGGCCCGAAGAATTACCTCTCGCTGCTAGTCAACCGCGCCCGCATGGAAGGCATCGTCGTCTTCGACTACGCAGACCGCTACGGCATCGCGATTGCCGAAATGGCCGGGTATTTGAAAGACGGCAAGATGAAATCAAAAGAGGACATCGTGGTCGGGATTGAGACTTTTCCTGAGACTTTGCTCAAGCTCTTCAATGGCGAGAATTTTGGGAAGTTGGTTTTGGAGGTGGCTAGCGAGTAACGTCCATTCGCAAGGTAAGTTGAGTTCAAAAAACCACCTTGCCTCGCTTTGAAATATCAATCCTGCGAGAAGCATTGAGCGCTACGCTGGCATCCTGCATGACGCCGATCGCGTCCCACGACTCGGCGCGAAATGTGATTTCCCCTGACTGGCGGAGGCCGCCTTGGCAGAAGGTCACGTTAGGGTGCGATGACGCAGATATCCACCACATAGCGCCAGCATAAATTTGGCCGTACACGCTGTGACCGTCGTAGCGCGCAGCAACTGGTCGAGTAATGACTCTTCTTTCGACTTGGTTATGAGAGTTAGTTACTGCAAACGCAAGTAGCGGATATTCCCATTGATGCCCTGCATCTTTATCCAGCAGCATTTTCCGAATGCGATCCTCATGTAAACCGAGACGAACCGCTCGAAACATGGGGTTAGAGCTTACGGACGCACGGAACAGAATACTTAAGTGAAAGAGTTTGAACGACGCATAGTCGAACGTTCCAGTATGCACGTCGTCTTTCGTCATTCGCTTGGGCAACGCATCGTCTCTAGCCCACTGATTTTGGAATGGCTGTTCAAATTCGCGATTTAGATGTTGCTCGCAGTCGTCGCACAATAAGAACTCCCAAATCCCCTTGTTAAGAGGCTTCCAACCTTGGCTACCCCTCCCGGTTATTGCCATCAGCTCTCGATCCGAATCATACAAAGGGATGTACAGAAACTCGGGCACGATATGGGATTTGCACAACTTTCGGTGACGCAAGCAGAGACGGCAGGTAGTCATCGTAATTTTTTTACGGCACTTGAATGTATCGGCTATCGAGCTTCATGGTGGTCCAAACAGTCATCACACGGCTTGATCTCTAATTCTGCTGCATAACGCTGCATCGACGACGTTATGCAGCAGAATAGTAGATGGGTTTCTGCTCGTTTCAACGGGTAAAGTGGCATGAAGGGTTGGGTATATGTAATTAGCAATCGTGCGATGCCCGGGCTAGTGAAGGTCGGATTCTCAACTAAGGATCCTGAGTTACGTGCATCAGATTTAAACCACACCGGCTCTCCGCATCCGTATTTGGTCGAGTACGAACTGCTTATCGAAGAGCCGCGCAATATCGAGCAGCGTGTTCACTCGGAACTCTCGCACGTAAAGGAAGCAAAAGAGTGGTTTAGATGCACCGCCGAGCAAGCCGTTGCCACAATAAAAGCTGTCGCTGGCCCTTTAGGAATGCACGAAACATACAAACGAGTTGAGCGCGCTAAGGCAGAGGAGATTCAAAGCGCCCTCATGCAGGAACGTGAAATCGCACGTACTCGGGAGGCTGCGGCGAAAGACCTCGAAAATATAATTGTCAGTGAGGAATCATTGCTTCGTAACCATTGGGAACAACGTATCAAATTGATATTCCCCCCGAGTTCCTTTTTGGCGTACTGGCTTGGAGGAGCAATCCTTTGTTTGATCGGAATCGCATTGTTATCGCCGAAAATTTCCGACTCTGGCGGTTTTTTTCTGTGCGCAATTGGTGGGGCTGTGGTGGGTTACGTTCTACAAATCTATTTTGATAACGAACGTTTAAATTCCACAAAGTACACAGCATTGATTCAACAGCGTGATGCCGAAATGGCTGGGCTGCGCGTGAAGACAATCGCATGCCTTCAATGCAAAACCAATCTTCGATTTGACCGCGCAAAAATCGCGGAAGCTACGACCAAGTCTGGATGGTCCTGTCCAAAATGTCATGCGGCAATGCAGGCTCCGTGGACGTAGGCGCACGACGCGACAAGTTCGCGAGTCGCCTTAGCCCTTCTTTCTGATCAAACAATGGGGTCAAAACAATGGGGTCAGACACTGAGGTTTCCCCACGAATAGTTCTTTCGGATCAATGGGTTAAGGCGTAGAGTTCGCGCCTAAAAGCACTCGTGCGTGTGATTGCGCTGCGAGGGGTGCTCGCATGGCGTTGATCTTTTTCCTTGTTAGTGACCAAACTTTCAAGGAGAAACAAGCCATGCGAACGATCACTATAGAAGTGGCCCCTCTTGTTAAGACAGTGGGTGGGTATTGCTAAGGTGGATTCACTGAAGGGTTGATGGGACAGTTCGAGTTATCCATGGGGGCGTGCGACGAGCTAGCCCTACAAGCC
>JANXNO010000041.1 GCA_025354075.1 Burkholderiales bacterium
AACAGAAGTTGGCATACCTCAACCCGGTAGGACACGGCAAAAAGATCGCAGCCTTCGCGCTGTCCGAACCACAAGCTGGATCGGACGCCGGAGCCCTATCCACAAGTGCTGTACGAGATGGTGACCATTGGCTGTTGAACGGCACCAAGACCTGGATCAGCAACGGTGGGATCGCAGACTATTACTGCCTGTTTGCAAAGACCGATGCCGACGCAGGTACGCGCGGCATCAGTTGCTTTTTGATTGATGCGGTAACAATCGGGCTTGACGCCTCGCAACACATTCACGTGATGGCACCGCATCCGCTGGCAACCCTCGTACTCAAGGATTGCAGGATTCCGGCCACCGCGCTTCTCGGTGTGGAAAACGCAGGCTTCAAGCTCGCCATGCAGACGCTGGATATCTTTCGGGCTTCCGTCGCTGCAGCCGCATTAGGCTTTGCACGACGCGCGCTTGCTGAGGCGACCGCCTATGCGAAGTCGCGCAAGATGTTCGGGCAGACGCTCGCCGATTTTCAGCTCACGCAGGCAAAGCTCGGCCAGAT
This sequence comes from Burkholderiales bacterium, assembly GCA_025354075.1. Lineage (GTDB taxonomy): Bacteria > Pseudomonadota > Gammaproteobacteria > Burkholderiales > Casimicrobiaceae > Casimicrobium. Next base: position 545 of record JANXNO010000041.1, read on the forward strand.
GGCGGCAGACATTGACGCTGCGGCCTTGCTCACGTATCGCGCGGCGTGGTTGCGTGACGACGCAGTGCGCAGGGGCGTTTCTACGCGCGTGACCAGCGAGGCCGCGATGGCGAAGATGGTCGCAACGGAAAATGCACAGCGCGTGATTGATGCGGCACTACAGATGCACGGTGGCGCGGGCGTGCAGGTAGGCACCAGGGTCGAATCGCTGTACCGCGATATTCGATCACTGCGAATTTACGAAGGTGCGACCGAAGTGCAGCAACTGATCATTGGCAAGGCTTTGTTGGCTGGAGGTTGAGCGATGACCACGCAGATAGACCGATTTGTTCACGACCGCATGCCTCCTGTTGAGGACATGCCACAACTGATTTTCGAATTGCCGGAGCTGCAGTTCCCCGGCAAGCTCAACGCGGTCGTCGAACTGCTGAATCGCAACGTCGTCAACGGCAACGGCAATCGTGTGCTTCTTCGTGACGCACACCAATCCCTGACCTACGCTCAGGTGCTCGACCGCGTTAACCAGCAGGCGCGCGTCCTTCTTGAGGACATGGGCCTTGTCTCCGGCAATCGTGTTTTGCTTCGTGGCGGTAACAGCATCGAAATGGCCGTTGCATGGCTGGCCGTAGTGAAAGTTGGCTTGATCGCAGTGGCAACGATGCCGATGCTGCGCGCGCGCGAGTTAACGGACGTGATCAACAAGGGCCAGATCGCGCACGCGCTCTGCGCGTCCGGGTTGCTCAGCGAGCTCCAACTGGCCCAGTCGCAGTGCGCAGTCCTTAAAAGCGTACTGACGTTCGATGTACTTGCTCAATCAGCAATCGGCAAAAGTACGGATTGCCCGGCGGCATCGACAGACGCAGATGATGTCGCGATCATGGCTTTTACCAGCGGCACCACGGGAGCACCCAAGGCAGCGCTGCATACGCATCGAGACCTGCTAGCCGCCTGCGAGACGTGGCCTCGACATGTTTTAAAGGCAACGGTGGACGACGTGATCATCGGTTCTCCGCCACTTGCTTTCACGTTTGGTCTGGGTGGGATGCTGGTGTTCCCCATGTGGGCCGGTGCCAGCGTTTATTTTGCGGAAGGCAGTCTAAGCCCCGAGTCAATGATCAAGGCAATCAACGATGTTGGCGCTACGATCTGCTACACCGCACCGACGTTTTACCGGCGCATGGCTCCACTAGCCAAAAAGACGCCGATGCCGACATTGCGGATTTGTGTGAGCGCGGGCGAAGGTTTGCCCGATGCGACACGCCAGTTGTGGAAACAGGCCACAGGCATCGAGATGCTTGACGGCATCGGCGCAACCGAAATGTTTCACATTTTCATCTCCAGCGCGGGAACTGAAGCGCGTCGTGGCGCTATCGGAAAAGTGGTGCCCGGCTATCGGGCCCGTGTGGTTGACGATCACGGCGATCCGGTAGCAGCAGGCACCGTTGGCAAGCTCGCTGTCATTGGCCCAACGGGTTGCAAATATCTCGACGAACCGCGTCAGAAAAAGTACGTGAGTCACGGTTGGAACTATCCAGGTGATTCATTCTTAATGGACGAAGACGGCTACTTTTTTTACCAGGCACGTGACGATGACATGATCATCACGGCAGGCTACAACGTGGCGGGGCCCGAGGTCGAAAATTGCCTGCTACAGCACGACGCTGTCGCTGAATGTGCTGTCATCGGTCAGCCGGACGAAGAACGGGGCATGATCGTGAAGGCATTTGTTGTTCTAAAGGCAGGTCTTGCCGCTGATGCGACCACCACTGCAAACCTTCAGGATTTTGTGAAGGAACAAATCGCACCCTACAAATACCCGCGACAAGTCGAGTTTGTTGCCAATTTGCCCCGAACGGAGAGCGGCAAACTGCAACGCCATCGTCTGCGCCAAATGTTAACTACGGAACACGCTAA
>JANXNO010000064.1 GCA_025354075.1 Burkholderiales bacterium
CCGCATCCAGCATCGTTATCGGATGGTCGCCAGAAACATCACTCATCTTCGACTTATTGTTGGCATTGTCACTCATTTGGGCGCTAAATCTATTCAATTTTAGGGATGGCTCAGACGGATTGGCGGGAACGACAGCCGCCACTGGCGGTTTGGCACTCGCAGCGTTAGCCGCTAGCGTTCCACCCACGGTTACTTCGCAGTTCTTGCTGGGCCTGGGCCTTGTTACATCCGCTGCGGCGGTGGGTCTCGTTATTTTTAATCTGCCGCCAGCGCGTATCTTCATGGGCGACGGTGGGTCAACAGTCCTTGGATTGGCGCTGGCAGCAATCTGCCTGAAAGGCGCAGTCGACGGCGTCTGGTCGTACGCCGCTCCTTTGACATTATTCATGCCGTTCTGGGTCGACGCGACTTACACATTGTTGCGACGACTGGCGAACGGACATAGTCCGCTCGCAGCCCATCGCGAGCACTTGTATCAGCGACTGGCGCTGGCGGGCCTCGGTCATCGCGGCGTTCTGTTGTGGATGACGGGTTGGAATCTTGTGTCTGCAGCGCTGGCATTTTTATTGCGGGACACATCGGGATATGCAGCCCCGATATTGGTCATCACGTATGCAATTTGCTACATCATATTTACCGAATGGACACTACGTAAACAGCCCCACTTGTTAATGAACCCGAGAGCTATCCTCGCACTGATCTACGACTTGGTCGCCGCAGCGACGGCGTGGACGCTATTGTTTTGGGCGCGCTTCAATTTCAATATTGATGCCTCAGACTTCACTGCACGCGACGTCTTGAGAAGCCTGACGTTTGTAGTGCCTGTGCATGCGGCCGTATTTGTGAGCCTTGGCCTGTATCAGGGCCTGTGGCGATTTGCCAGCATGGCCGATCTTCGGCGTATCGTGCTGGGTGCATTTCTCGCCGCGGCCGGAACCGCCGTACTGTTCGTGCTGGTGCGTCCTGACAGCTTTATCTGGCCGCGCTCGGTGTTGCTGTTGCAGCCTGCGCTGCTCATCCTGTTGATGGGGGGCGCACGTTTTGCCTATCGCAGCTGGCGTGAACATAGACTGTACGGCCTCGCTGCCGCGAAAGGCGAACCGGTGCTGGTGTTGGGCGCGGGCGCGTCCGGTGCAAGACTGGTAAGTGAACTGGCCAAATCCGAAACATGGCATGTCGTGGCATTGCTCGACGATGACACCGCCAAAGTTGGTGGGCGGGTGCACGACACGTTGGTGGTTGGCAAACTGGTGCAAACCAAATCGGTGGCCAAGCGATTTGGTGCGCGCCACGCGATCATCGCGATGCCCAACACCAATCACGAGGCACGGCGGCGAGCGGTTGCCATAGCGGCCGAAGCGGGTCTCACCGCGCTCACCGTACCCTCTTACGACGAACTGCTCTCTGAAGAATCCCCGCTTGCCAAGCTGCGCGCCATTGAACTCGAGGACTTGTTGGGACGCGATCCCATCACACTCAACAAAGCGGGCCTCGAAAAGTGGATTGCCGGTCGCACGGTACTCATCACAGGCGCCGGGGGGTCGATTGGTACAGAGCTGTGCAACCAGGTTGCGCGCTTTCATCCAGGCCGACTCATCATGGTCGACATCTCGGAATTCGCATCGCACGTGATCGGCGAGCACATGGCCACCCGATTGCCACCGGATCGGCTGGAGGTGTATGTGGGCGACGCACGGTCAAAAACACGCATGAAGGAGATATTTGACCGCGAACAACCAGCCATTGTGTTTCATGCCGCCGCCTACAAGCACGTACCGTTGACCGAATCAGTCAACGCCTGGGAAGCCGTTCGCAACAATGTGTTGGGCACGCTGGTCACGGCCGAATGCGCGCGCGAAGTTGGCGCAGAAAAATACGTGCTGGTATCCACGGACAAAGCGGTGCGGGCATCGAGCGTGATGGGCGCGAGCAAGCGACTGGCCGAGCTGGCCATCTTGAGCATGCCGCAAACGCCAACACAGTTTGTGGGCGTCCGCTTTGGTAACGTTCTCGGGAGCAACGGTAGCGTGATACCCAAATTTCGCGAGCAAATCGCCGCTGGCGGGCCCGTAACGGTCACGCATATCGAAATGACACGCTACTTCATGTCGATTCCTGAGGCGGCGCAGCTGGTGGTGCAAGCGGGCCTTATGGGTCAAGCACGGTCGTTATACGTGCTGAACATGGGGCAGCCCGTTCGCATCATCGAATTGGCGCAAGAACTCATTCGGCTGGCCAAAGGTGCGGCGAATTCGGTGCCGATTATTTTTACCGGCTTGCGACCCGGCGAAAAAATGCATGAGGAACTCACCGGTGATGGCGAACACTTCATTGAAACTGAACACGAAAAGGTGCGCCGAGTCATTACTGACGGCGATGCAGCCATTGACCTGACCGCACTTCGAGTCTGGCTCAATCAACCGTCACCGGAAGACGTGCGGGCAGAGCTCAAGCGCTGGGTAGTCGATTTCAATCCGCCTGGCGCGCCAACAGTCGCGCATATGGCCCAGATTGCTGCGCAAGCGTAGCGTGTGTGCCCCGCTCAACGATTCGTCCCGCGTCGAACACAAAAATTTCATCAGCATTGCGGATCGTGCTCAAGCGGTGTGCGACCTGAATCACGGTATGAGTTGGCCCAAGAATTTCCAGTGTGTCGTGCACCAACCGCTCTGACTCCGAGTCAAGCGCGGATGTGGCCTCGTCAAACAGCACCATCGGCGCCCCTTTGTACAGCGCCCGTGCAATGGAGATGCGCTGGCGTTGTCCGCCAGAGAGCAAACTTCCGCCCTCGCCCACCAAAGCTGCATAGGAACCGGGCAGTGTCTCAATGAATGTCGCCGCACCCGCAGCCTGTGCCGCCCATTCAACCCGCGGCTGATCGACCTTGCCATCAGCGCCCCCAAACGCGATGTTGGCGGCAACAGAATCGTTGACGAGCAAAACGTCTTGCGCTACGAGCGAGATGTTGTCGCGCAAAGTCTGCAAACCGATGGACTTCAGATTTTGGTCATCTACCGTGATTTCACCGCTTTGCGGCGCGTAGAAACCTGCAAGCAACGCGATGGCTGTCGACTTGCCGCTACCTGATGTGCCGACGAAAGCAACGTGTCGCCCTGCTGCAATTTCGAAAGAGACATCGACCAGTGCATCAGCGTCGCGGCCCGCATAGCGTGCCGTAACCGAGTCAAACTTGACCGAGCCTTTCAGCTTGGCATTGACTCCAATCGCCACAGCGGGCTCAGCCGGTTCATCGATCACTGCAAACAAACTGGCCGCCGCTGCCAGCCCGCGCTGGAGCACCGAATTAATCGCAGACAAACTTTTCAACGGCGGTAACAGCGACAGCAACGCCGTAAAGAAAACGAAAAAATCACCCGCGGTGAGGGCACCGCTCTGCCCCTCGCTGATGGCTAGCGCCACAATGCCAGCGATAGCCAGCGATACCACTAAATGCATGAGCGGCGCGCTTGCCGCGTTGGCGGTTTCCTGCTTCATGATCGTCCGCCGCACACGATTAGCACGCTCTGAAAATGCCCTCGATATCTGCGCAAACGCGCCATAGATTTTGATCGAACGCTGATTGCTCAGCCCTTCATCGGTGAAGCGCGACAGCTCACCCATTTGTGATTGCAGCGCGACACTCGCGGCACGCAGACGCGTCGTGAGCAAACGCACAACCACCGCAACGACAGGCGCAATGACAAACACACCCAACGTCAGCTTCCAGCTAATCGCCGCCATCAACACCAACGCTACGATCAGCTTGAGCGAATCCTGAACAAGCGTGGTCAACGCCTGACTGGTCACCGCGCCGATTTGCTGCGTATCGAAAGTGATTTTTGACGTGAGTTCAGCCGCTGCATTGCGATCAAAAAAACTCACTGGCAAGCGCAGCAAATGAGCAAACGTTGCGCCGCGCAAGTCGAATACCACCCGGCTCGCCACCCAGTGCAGCGCCAAATCGCCGAGAAAATTGGCAACACCGCGCAACGCAAAAATAACCACCAGCAAAAGTGGAAACCAAAGAATCGGAAGTGCATCGAGGGCGTTGGTAAGCGGCGCAAGGAACGACTGGGTGAGCGCGCTGGGAGCTAGTGGATTGGCAATCGCTGACGCTAC
>JANXNO010000102.1 GCA_025354075.1 Burkholderiales bacterium
GCCGCGAACTGGCGCGCACGGCGATTGCTTTTGCCCGTGACGCCGGTTATGCCGAAATGAAGCTCGATACGCTCAAAACTCGGATGCCCGCCGCCATCGCACTTTACCGCTCGCTCGGTTTCGTCGACGCCGAGCCCTACACGCACAATCCCGAGCCGGACGTGCTCTTTATGACTTTGAAATTGAGCTAGAAGATGGTCATGAATGTTGATTACATCATCGTAGGCGCTGGCACGGCCGGCTGCGTATTGGCGAACCGATTGTCGGAGGACGGCCGCAATTCGGTGTGCTTGCTGGAGGCGGGCCCGAAAGACAACTATCTGTGGATTCACATCCCGATTGGCTATGCCAAAACGATGTTCCATCCGGTCTACAACTACGGCTACTACACCGAGCCGGAAGCGAACATGAATGGCCGCAAGGTTTACTGGCCGCGCGGTCGTGGGCTCGGCGGATCGTCGTCGATCAACGGTCTCATCTACATCCGTGGACAGTCCGCTGACTATGATCGATGGTCGGCTGCGGGAAACAACGGCTGGAGCTGGAAGGAAGTGCTGCCGTACTTCATCAAGAGCGAGCACAACAGCGACAAGCGCCTCTTGGCCAACGGCACGCACGGACAGGGTGGCCCGCTTTGGGGCACCTCGATCCCCGACCCGCATCCGGTGATGGACGCGATCATTGCAGGCGGCGAGGAGCTCGGCGTGCCGCGCACGGAGGACTTCAACAGCGGCGATCAGACCGGCGTTGGCTACTACCAGCTGTTCACCAAAAACGGCTGGCGTTGCTCGACGGCTGTCGCCTACCTTCGACCCGCCCAGAAGCGCAAAAATCTGCGCACGGAAGTGAATGCGCAAGCCACGCGCGTTTTGTTCGAAGGCACGCGCGCCGTTGGCGTGGAATACATGCAGTACGGCCAGAAAATCACACTGCGTGCCAACAAAGAGGTGCTGCTCACGGCGGGTGCGCTGCAAAGCCCACAGCTGCTGATGCTCTCCGGCATCGGCCCGCGCGACGAGCTGATGCAACACGGTATTTCCGTGCTGCACGACCTGCCTGGCGTCGGTCAGAACTTGCAGGATCACCTGCAATTGCGGCTGTTGTACAAGGTCAAAAAACCGATCACCACCAACGATGATCTGAAGAGTAACTGGCGCAAGTTTTTGATGGGCTTGGACTGGATTACGCGGCGTGCCGGGCCGCTCGCTATCGGCATCAATCACGGCGGCATGTTCACCCAAGTACTGCCTGAATCCACCACGCCGGATATTCAATTTCACTTCGCCGCGCTCTCCGCCGAGATGGCCGGTGCTGCGACGCATCCGTGGAGCGGCTGCACGTTCTCAGTGTGCCAGCTGCGCCCGGAGTCACGCGGTCATGTCGGACTTAAATCGGCTGATCCGCTGGCCGCTCCAGCGATGTACGCCAACTATTTGTCGCACGAAACCGATGTCCGCTGCGCGATTGCGTCCGTTCGTTTTGCGCGTCAGCTGGCGGGTACCAAAGCGATGAGTGATTTGATCGGCGAGGAATATCGCCCGAGCGCCACGGTGCAAACCGATGACGAAATTCTGGAGTTTGCGCGTAACTACGGCGCGACGATTTTTCACCCGAGCGGCACTTGCAAGATGGCCCCCGATACCGATCCGATGGGCGTGGTCGACACCCGCTTGCGCGTTCGTGGGGTCACCGGATTGCGTGTGATCGACTGCTCCATCATGCCGACGCTCATCTCTGGCAACACCAATTCGCCGGTGGTGATGATGGCCGAAAAAGCGGCCGACATGATTAAGGCCGATGCGATGCGCGCATGAGCGAATACACGGCAACCGTCGAATGGCAACGCGGCGGAGAGGACTTCATCGGTAATCGCTACAGCCGAAAGCACAGCCTTCGTTTCGACGGCGGCGCAGAGCTGCCCGGCTCATCATCGCCCAGCGTGGTGCCGCTGCCGATGTCGGACGCGAGCGCCGTTGACCCGGAAGAAATGTTTGTGGCGTCGCTCTCCAGCTGCCACATGCTGTGGTTTTTGTCGATTGCATCCGCGCGCAAATTTTGCGTCGATAGCTATGTTGATAACGCGTCTGGAATCATGGCCCGTAACGCCGACGGCAAAACCGCAATGACGGTGGTCACGCTCAAACCCCACGTCGTTTTTTCGGGAAGTTTGCTACCGAGCATCGAGCAAATTCACGCCTTGCATCACAAAGCGCATCAGGAATGCTTCATCGCCAATTCAGTGAAAACTGAGGTTCGCTGCGAGTCGGTTTTTGCAGATGATCAGCCGTAGCGGAGCGCATTTCCGATCTGCGCGGTGGATGCAGCTTTTCGCTGCATTCGCCATCGCATGGGGGCAAGAGGTCATTTTGGGTAAAAGTCGTATTTGCTCAATATCTGGCGGTAGCCCGCATTAATCAACTGTTTCGTGAAAAAGTTGTTAGATAGTTTTGTCCGCAATCGACACGCGCCGTGCCGCTAGACGCCCTCGCGTTTCTGGCCGCTATCACCAGCGGTTTTCTGCATGCGGTGTGGAACGCGTTCGTGAAGCGATCAGCCAATCCCGGTGGGCTGATGATTGCGCAACTCGTCTGCGCGGGCCTCGTGGCGGCGGTCGCCTGTCTTTTCATCGGGTGGCCGAGTTCAAATGTATGGCACTGGATGTTGATCGGCGCGCTCGGCAATTCCAGCGCCATTCTGCTCTTGTCGGCTGGCTACAAACGGGGTGACTACGCCATCACCTACGGCCTCAGCCGCGCCACCGTGCCGTGGCTATTGACGCCGCTCACCGTGCTCTTTTTGGGAGCGGCACTGCGCGGCACTGACATGGCGGGCATCGCGCTGATTTCGCTCGGCGTGCTGTTCGCCGCGACCAACGGTTCACGACTCAAGACTGAAGCACTGCGCGCCAGTGCCTACGCTGTCGCCTCGGGCATGTGTGTGGCGTTCTCGATTTTTTCCGATTCGCGCGGCGCGGTGCTCGCCGGTGCGCTTGAATATGGCGTCGCGCAGACGGCGTTGAACGCACTTGTTGGTGGGCTCATC
>JANXNO010000144.1 GCA_025354075.1 Burkholderiales bacterium
CTGCAATTCTGGTTGCCGGTGGGACTAGTCACGGGCTTGCTGGTGTTTGTGCCGTACATCGGGTTTGGCATGGGTTGCGTCCTCGGAATGCTGGCGGCGTTGACCCAGTTTTCAACGGCAGGCCCGATCCTGGCCGTGGCAGCGGTGTTTGGCGTAGGGCAGATTCTGGAAGGCTTTTTGCTGACGCCGTACCTGGTGGGCGACCGTATTGGCCTGCATCCGCTGGCGGTGATTTTTGCGTTGATGGCGTTTGGCCAGTTGTTTGGCTTCGTCGGCGTGCTGCTGGCCCTGCCCGCGAGCGCGGCGCTGCTGGTGGCGTTGCGTGTCATGCAGCGCGAGCTGGCGGCGGATGAGGCCCCAAGGGCTATTTAAGCGGGTGTTTTGATGCGAGACACGGCACAGATTCCGTTTGAGTTTTTTGCGCCTGAAGCGCCGGACTTCAGCAACTTTGTGGTGGGCGACAACGTTGAGGCAGTGATCCTGCTCACCGCGCTTGCCAACCTCGGCGCTGGCCACAAAGTACACGCAGCCTATGTGATTTGGGGCGGCCCAGGCGTCGGCAAATCACATCTTTTGACCGCCTTTGCCAGCGCGGCAGGGGCGTGCGGTCTGCGCGTGACGCGACTTTCGGCAGACGCCGCGTTCCCTGATGACCCTTTCGCGGACACGGACGTGCTCTGCGTAGATGATGCGGATCGCTTGTCCCCGGAGCAGCAGGGCTTCTTGTTTACCGCCTTCAACCATGTCGCGCAATCAGGCGGTTGCACGGTCGCCACGGGCCGGTCAGCGCCCGGTTTATGGTCAATGCGCGACGATATTCGCACCCGGATGGGCAGCGGGCTGGCGCTGGAAATTGTGCCGATTCCCCAAGACGGGTTGGCGGAGGCGCTGTCGCAGTACGCCGCGAGCCGTGGTTTTAGCGTCAGTCAGGAAGTGCTTGCCTACCTTCTAAGCCACGCCCAGCGTGACTTGACGTCCCTGTGCCAGACTTTAGCCGGAATAGACCGGATGTCGCTGGCGCAGAAACGTGCGGTCACGATTCCGTTGCTGCGTGCATTTTTGACACAGTCGGAGTACAAGCGCAGCGCATAAAAGTTCTGGGAATGCACGTTTTCCCTATTCCGTGCGTAACATTGCAGGTTGAGCTTTGAGAAGGTATTCACTTTGTGTCTGACCCGAGCGACGTACGCGAAGAGTGCAAGCAGGGGAGCTCCGGTTTGCGTTCTTTTTGTAATGTTTCGTGTCAACCAACACAAAAGTGCGTTCGTTATCGGCACAGGCTTGTGAAAATCGAGCTACCGCAAAAAAACCAACTCTAGAGGATTTGAAAATGAGCAAACTGTTAACCGCCCTTATCGCTTCGGCCTTCGCCGCTGTTTCTTTCGCACAAGCTCCAGCTGCACCAGCTGCTGCTCCTTCTGCTCCAATGGCTGCTCCAGCTAAAGCTGCTGCTCCAGCAATGGAAGCCAAAAAAGAAATGCCTGCTAAAGCAGAAAAGAAAATGAAGGCTAAAAAAGCCAAAAAAGCAAAGAAAGCCGCTAAGAAAGCTGCTTAATTCGTCCGCGTCCTTCGGACGCCTCGGATAAAAAAGGCACCTACGGGTGCCTTTTTCTTTTTCCCGATTTTTCTGCAAACGCCTCGTTAGGCGAAAATTACGTCCATGAAAGTCATTGTGGGTTTGTCCGGCGGCGTCGATTCCGCCGTCACTGCATGGTTGCTCAAAGAGCAAGGCCATGACGTGCTCGGCATCTTCATGAAGAACTGGGAAGACGACGACAACAGTGAATACTGCTCGACACGCGAGGATTTGGTCGACGCCGTGAGCGTGGCCGACCACATTGGCATCGACATTGAGGTGGTGAACTTCGCCACCGAGTACAAAGATCGCGTATTCACGTACTTTTTGGCTGAATATCAGGCAGGGCGAACGCCAAACCCGGATGTGTTGTGCAACACCGAAATCAAGTTCGCGGCGTTTCTCGATCACGCGATGCGACTCGGCGCGGACAAAATTGCCACTGGGCATTACGCGGGCGTTCGTGAAATCGATGGGCGATTTGAAATGCTGAAGGGTGATGACGACACCAAGGATCAATCCTATTTTCTGCACCGTCTGACGCAGGCGCAGCTGTCAAAAGCGATGTTCCCGCTAGCCAATATGCCCAAGCGCGAGGTGCGGGTAATCGCCGAACGAGAGCGCATCCCGAATTTTGCGAAAAAAGATTCGACAGGCATTTGCTTCATCGGCGAACGGCCATTCCGCGAATTTTTAGAGCGCTATCTACCCAAATCGCCCGGCGAAATGGTCACGCCCGAAGGCGAGCATGTCGGCCAGCATCAGGGCCTCGCGTATTACACGGTCGGTCAACGCGGCGGACTGCACATCGGCGGCAGCCGCGATGGAAGTGGCGCGCCGTGGTATGTGGCGGGCAAGGACATGGCGGCGAACAGGTTGGTCGTAGTGCAGGGACGCGAGCATCCCGCTTTGCGGCGCACCGATGTGCCGATGGTGAACACGCACTGGATTTCCGGCGTGGAACCGATTGCAGGTAACGGTTACGGCGCAAAAACGCGTTATCGGCAGCCGGACGCAGCCTGCGTTTATGTGCCTGCCGACGCGATGCACGCCAACGCAACGCTC
>JANXNO010000167.1 GCA_025354075.1 Burkholderiales bacterium
CACATCCATACGAGAATGTGCGCTACGACCGTTGCTGCAACGAAGCCGAGCATGCTGGTCATAAAGACCCCATGAAACTCTTTAGCTTCACCTTCTGTCAGGCCCGATAGCGACCCATTGCTTCTGTCTGCCATGTTTAGCATCTCCAAAAAAGGCCTCTCGGCCAACACCGCGCGAACCCCACACGGCCGGGATTAACCAGGCGACGCGATTGCAAATGCGTCGCTTGGGAAAGGGGTAACTGAATTACTTCAGCTAAATTATTTGTGTTCAGGCAGTTCATGCTTTTCATGCCAACGAACTTTCAAAGACCACGCGTTTAGCAGCGGCTACGCGCTCGGCAGTGACCACTTCAACGCCGGCCGCGCGAGCATTGCGTTCCGCCTGGTCACGCAAGCGTTTGGCTGCGGAAATGCGCACCAGCACCGGCTGTGCGTCCACGAGTTCGTCGAGTGCAGACTTGGCCTCATCAAGCCAGAGCATTTCGCGATGACTCTTGGCTGGTGTCGCTTCGACGCGATCCATTTCTGTAGCCAGTGGAATGATGTGGAACAGCGCATCAAACAGGGCGTTACATACTTCCTGAATTACATATGTTGCACCCGAGTAGCCCATGAACGGCGTACCGGTGTGACGGCGGATCACCGCGCCCGGGAACGATGCGGGGATATAGCAGCAGCGACCGCCCGCCTCTGCGGAATACATGCGCTCATTAAAGCTGCCAAAAAGAATCAACGGCGGCTTTTCCTTCACCAACTTGCGTACTGCGTCGTTATCAGTCTTGGCACCGGGTATGCGTGGCACCGCGAAGTTGCACGGCAAACCCATTTCGTCTTCGAGGAAATGGCGAAGACCGCGCGTGTAGGTTTCGTTAGCAACGACCGCGAAGCTTGCGGTGCCGAAGAAGTCTTGCGTCACTGAACGCCACAGATCCCAGATCGGTTTGATCGTGGTGTGCTTTTCGCGTTCGATGAACGGCTCTGGGTCAATGCCCAGCAATTCGCCGAGACTGCGCAAAAATTTGGTGGTGCTATGCAAACCAATAGGTGCTTGCAAATAGGGACGCTCAAGCGTTTCGCAAAGCAGACGACCGAACTCGCGGTACATGCAAATGTTCACCTGCGCGTCGGCGAGGTTGCGCACATCAGCGAGATGTGTTCCGAGCGGGAAAACAAAATTAATTTCTGCGCCGATGCCTTCAACCAGACGGCGGATTTCAGCGAGATCGCTCGGCATATTGAACGTGCCGTAGCACGGGCCGATGATGTTCACCAATGGTTTCGATCCTGGTGGACGCTCTCGTGGCGGAGGAACTCCCCGCTTGTAGCCATACTCGGCAAATACCCACGACATCGCGCGGTTTGCGCATTGCCATTGATCTTCGTCAATCGTGCGTGGCAGAAAGCGCTGAATGTTGGTGCCTTGCGGTGTTACACCGCCGCCGATCATTTCAGCGATCGACCCCGTGACAACGACCGCCGGCATGTCAGGGTCGAGCACTTTGTGCGCCTGCTTCATCGCGCCTTCGGTGCCTTCACGACCAAGATGTTCTTCAGCCAAGCCAGTAACCACAATGGGCAACTCGTGCGGCGGCAGACCGTCGGTGTAATGCAACACAGACGTTACCGGTAAGTTTTCGCAACCGACCGGGCCATCAATGATGACCTGCAAGCCTTTGACTGCGGTGAACACATATACCGCGCCCCAATAGCCACCCGCGCGGTCATGATCGAGAACTAACACTAGATCATCTCCTGCGCTTTGAGCTGCTTGGCGATTTTGATCACCTGGCGCTTGTAGTGCTCGCGGAATTCGGGGCGATCCTTTGGTACTTCTTCCCATACCCCGGCGGTATGCCCCTCACCGACGCCTTTGAAAAAAGCTTCCATTTCGACGAAGCGCGATTTGTTAGCGAGCGCTGCATTAATCACCTGCGCTAACGAGCCCGCCCCAGCAGGCCCCATCAAGGGTCGCGCCGAAATCAGGTTAGTAAAGTAAAGCGACGGAATGGTTGCCTGCTTCGCTGCCTGAACGACAGGTGTGGTGCCAATTGCAAGGTCTGGCTGGAATTCGCGCATCGCGGCGAGGTCTTGCTCAAGCGACGCTCGGAACTGCACATGCACTTTTTTGCTCGCAAGCCACTCTCGATCAACTTCGTTCCACGCTGTTTTCGGACAAGCCGTGCCGACGTAGCGAACATCCGCACCGCTTTCGATCAGCAAACGTGCGACGAGTAACTCTGACCCCTCGTAGCCCGACAACGTAATGCGACCTTTGATTGGCATCTTTGCCAGCGCGCCTTTGATCGCTGGCAAAACGCGATTCTTTGCCGCATCAATTTTTTCTTGCGGCGTGTTGGTCGCATCGCCAATGGCTTGCAACCAGGCTTCCGTGCCTTCATAACCCACAGGCGCGGATCCGACAACACGACGACCCGCAGCTTCAAATTCACGCACGCTAGCGATGTAGAACGGATGCAGCGCGGCGACGACCGAGCAATCAAGCGCAGCGTAAAGTTCACGCCATTCACGGGTCGGCACAACCGGGCCAGCAGCAAGCCCCATGGGGTCAAGCATCATGCCGATACCTACCGGGTCAGCCGGGAAAATTTCACCGAGCAAAGCGACGGTAGGCTTTTGCGAACGTCCGCCTTTGGGTGCGAGCACCGGGCCGGCTTCGGCTTCGGCGCGTGCGTACTTGAGCATTGCCCCGGCCAACACATCCTTCGCCTCAGCATGCGTCGGCACACCAAATCCGGGAACGTCAATACCGATAATACGCACGCCGTTGATCTCTTTGGGCAACAGTTGCAGAGGCACGCCAGACGCAGTTGGCACGCATAGATTGATCAACACAATCGCGTCGTATTTTTCAGGGTCAGCGAGCTTGAACGTTGCCTCGCGAATGTCCTCGAACAGTTTGCCTGTGACCAGGCTTTCCGAGTTAAACGGAACGTAGCCAACCGTGCGCCGTGCGCCGTAAAAGTGTGACGTGAAGGTCAGGCCGTACACACAGCAGGCAGACCCGGAAAGGACAGTCGCAGTGCGACGCATCCGCAATCCGACGCGCAGGCTGCCAAACGCTGGACACATCGACTGCGGCTGATCATGCGGACCTGCCTCGGCTTTCAACGGATAATCTTTTGCGTACTGCGTGAGCACTTCAGATTTGCCCGCAGCTTTAGCGGCAACAATCATTTGCTCCTTGCCCGAATGACAACCCAAGCCATCAGCGTTCAGCGCCGCAGGCACTGGCACTTCGACTTTGGGGATTTCTACAACTGCAGTCATTGGGATACTGGTCAAACCGCGTCGTAAACGACTTCGAGAGAAGCCTTGGTTAAATCGGTTTTTCCGCACATATCGAACTGCGTGGCCGGTTGCAACACCACGTTGCGTCCTGTCAATTCACTGGAGAAGAGACCGAGCAGTTGATCTTGCGTCAGTGGATTTGGGCGCACCGGTGGTGCCAATCCGACTGCTTCTGCGAGACTCGCGAACAGCGCGCCCCACTGTGATTCCGGTGTACCGATAATTTCGTAGTTGGCGCTCTTTTTGCGAATGTCGTCGTCCGCGGGGATCGCCGCCAAAACCGGAATTCCAGCTTTCGCAGCGAACGCTTGCGCCTCACCCGTGTGATCGTCCTTGTTGATCACCATGCCTGCAACTCCGACGTTGCCGCCGAGCTTCCTGAAGTATTCAACTGCTGAGCAAACGTTGTTCGCTACGTACAGAGATTGCAGATCGTTCGATCCAACGACGATCACTTTTTGGCACATGTCGCGAGCAATTGGCAGACCGAAACCGCCGCACACCACATCGCCCAAAAAGTCGAGCAGCACGTAGTCAAAGCCCCATTCGTGAAAGCCCAGTTTTTCGAGCAACTCAAAGCCATGGATGATGCCGCGACCGCCGCAACCGCGACCCACTTCAGGGCCACCCAACTCCATTGCAAACACGCCATCGCGCTTGAAGCAAACGTCGCCGATAGCAACCGGTTCGCCGGCGAGTTTTTTCTTTGCCGATGTTTCAATGATTGTCGGACATGCGCGACCACCAAACAACAACGACGTAGTGTCGCTTTTTGGGTCGCAACCGATGAGCAAAACCTTCTTGCCCTGCTGCGCCATCATGTACGACAGATTGGCCAGCGTGAAGCTTTTGCCAATCCCACCTTTGCCATAAATTGCGATGATCTGAGTTTCTTTGGTCACCGCAGTCGTCGCGACGTGGTCGGGCTCGACCGCCGCTTCCTCACGCAACGCTTGCTTCATGAACTTCAGCGGCGACGAGGCGGGCAGCACATGGTCTTGGGTGGCAGTTTGACTCATGCGTGAGCGCTCCAGTTGAGAATCATTTTTAAGCAGCTTGCATCGGTAAATGCGGTGTTGTAGGACGCCGAAACTGCGTCACTGGTGATCGCATCGCAGCGGTGTGTGATGAGTCCGTCCAGCGAAAGGCGACCCGATTCGGCCATCGCTTTCGTAGCTGTCAAATCGCTTGGCTGCCACTGGGCAGCGATACGAATTCGTGCCTCACGCATAAAAGCTTGTGCAAAGGCGAAACTGATCGAGCCTTCGTAGAACCCTGCGAGAACAACTTCGCCGCCAGGCGCAAGTCGTGCGATCAACGTGTCAATCAAACGGGCATCGCCACTGACATCACAAATCGAGTGATAACGACGCGAAGGATCGTCTTCGGATGGATCAATGACCGAATAGCCCTCAGCACCTTGCCTACGCGCTGCGTTGGTTTCCCAAACGGTAGGTTTGCCACCCGCTGCGACCGCGAGGCGCGCAACCAGACGACCGAGCACCCCGTGACCAATGATCAGATCAGGCTGCGGAGTCGCGCCTGGCGCGACGTGATACGCCGTGGCTGCAAGCGCAAGCAACACGCCGCGATCAGCGAGCGATTCATCAATCTTCATGGCGCGGCTGGATGGCAGGATGACTTTAGAGGCGCTGCCGCCAAACAGTCCTTTGACTTCGCCGTAGCACTTGGCACCCGGCACGAACACAAAGTCACCGACGCGTGCGCGGGCATCACTACCTGCAGCCACCACGCGGCCTACGGATTCATAACCGGGAACCAGCGGATAACCCATGCCGGGAAACTGCGGCATGCGGCCAGTCCACAACAGACGCTCGGTGCCGGTGCTGATGCCGCTGTGGGCAACCTCGACCAGCACGTCTTGATTAGTCATAGGCGTCAGCTCCAACTCGGTCAGCGAAAGCTGCCCGGGGCTCTGAAAAACTACCGCCACGCTGTCCAGACTATGCAACTTGTTTCTCCACCTTCGCTGCTGGTTTCACCTCGGAACCCAACGGCTTGTGAGCGATGGAATCTTTGAGGCATGAATGTCATTCTATGGAGACACTTTAGAGTGTCAAGTGTTATTTACACTTATTTCTAACTTTCGTCATTGCGCTGCAACGTAGTCATGACAACTTGTTTGCAATCACCACGCTGGTTTGTAATGGCATGCGCGTCGGCAGCTGCCGAATGTCGCCAAATCCTGCGTCTGCGAGCAGCACCGACATTTGTTTGAGCGTGCGCGCTTTGCCGCGTCCCATCGCCAAAAAATAGAGTCCGAAATAAGCATCGCCGACCGGTTCTGCGCCCGGCGTATCCGCCATCGGCTCGGCAATTAGCAGCATGCCGCCTAAGGGCAGCGCCGTCGCAATATTGCGCAGCAGGCCCACGATGCGTGCATCGTCATGGTCATGCATCACGCGCACCAAAGTGACGATGTCGGCACCCTGAGGCAGTGGAACATTGAAAAAGTCGCCGGACTCGGTGCGGCTCCGCAACCCCAGACCGCGCTCCTCCAGTCGAACCCTGGCGCGGGCCGCAACCGGCGGCAAGTCAAACAGCATGAGCTCAAGGGCCGGGTAGCGCGCGGCAACAGTGGCAATGAACTCACCTTCGCCACCGCCAACATCGAGTAGGAGCCGGTGTTTGTCGAAACGATAAGCGGCCAGCACTTCATCCGCGATCAGCGTTTGTGTCGACGTCATAAGGGCGCTGTAAGTGCCTGCCTGCTCCGAGGCCCCTGGTACTGCGGCGGCGGGGCTGTCGGTGACGGCGTAAGGCCAATAGTCCGCCATTCGGGTGCGCCCGACTTCTCCCCTCAGCAACGCGACCGGATCGGCGAGATCGGTGTAGAGCAGCGCGTGATGCAGCACCAGATTGCGCAATCCAACGTTACCCACCATTGGCGCACCCAGTGCGCCAAGGCCAATCAACCCGCCACCGCGACGCTCCAGCAAGCGCAGCGACACGGCGGCAGCGATGAGTTTTTCACAGGCATCTTGCGTGAGATTAGTAGCGGCGGCAAGCGCTCCTATCGACGGCGGTTGCTTCGCTACTCTCTCGAAGATATCAAGCCGAACACATGCGTACAGCACTTGCGAATAGACAAACCCGGCCACGACATCGAACACAGCGCGGGCCCGTCGGCGGGCGATCCAGCGCACGCCAGGAACGCTTGATGCCCAGCGTCGAAATGCCGGGCTGGTGAGCCAGCGATCACGTACGCTGCGCCACCGATCAATCATGGGCTGTTGTGCCCGTGGTTGGCCTGCAACGAATGAGCGAACTACGCAGCGCGGCGCAGTTGTTTAGGCAGTAAACGAGACGCCTCAGCCGCAATGAGCGCACGCAAACTGTCGGCACCGCGACAGGCTGGAATCGCATCCGCAGCAAGCGCAAGCAAGCGATTCAATCGCAGCACGGCACCGTCGATGCCCAATTCGATGGCAGCACTGGGCCGCCCCAGAGCCGCATCCACACCTACTGGCTTGCCAATTTCTGCCTCGGAATCGACCGCATCATGCAAATCATCAGCGACCTGATACGCCTCGCCCAAACCCAGGCCCACTGCCCGCCAGGGCGCAGGATCCGCGCCAGTTGCAGCGGCACCAGCCATCGTCGCCGCAGCGAACAACGCGCCAGTTTTTGACTGCTGATATGCGGCGAGCGATACGGTCGATTCACATTCCCAAGCCTGACCTGCGGCGATACCACCCGGCGCGCCAACCGAATCCGCGACGATGCCTAAAAGCGCTGGAAGCCGCTCAGGGACTGGAATCGCGCCACGTGCGGCGACCTGAAAGGCGAGCACGATCAGTGCGTCGCCACTTAAAACCGCCAGCCGTTCTCCGTAAGCGCGATGCACGGAAGGCTTACCGCGACGTGTGGCGGCGTTATCAAAACAGGGTAAATCGTCATGCACGAGTGAGGCGCAATGCAAAATTTCTATCGCCGCAGCGGCAGCATCGGTGCAATCGGGATTGTCTTCACCGCAGGACATCGCGACCGCGAGACACAGCCGCGGACGGAATCGGCCTCCGCCTGGAAATAACGAATACCGCAGCGCCGCGGCCAGTTTCGGCGGACATTCCAGCCTTGAACTCGGCCCATCGTTCGGGGTTACGGTGAGGGACAATGCACGCTCAAGTGCGGCTTCGATTCGTTCGCTGGCGTACATACATGCCCCTTTGGCGTCGAATCATTTGGCTGACGACTGTCAACTTATACTGACACAACGATGTCGCCTATCATATACATCTATGTCTCCTGCCGTCAACATCGTTCTGGTTTGCGTCGCTTGAAACCGGTTCGTCGGACATGATTTCTAGCCCACTGTCGAAGGTTGTGGTGATCGGCGCAGGTATGGGCGGGCTGACGTCCGCTCTGCTTTTAGCCAATTCCGGACTGAAAGTAACGGTACTGGAACGAGCCACTACACCGGGCGGCAAGCTCAGCACCGCTGACATCAACGGCGCAACGATTGAAGTCGGCCCGACCGTCTTCACGATGCGCTGGGTGTTCGAGGGCATTTTCGCGGCGATTGGCGAACGATTGCAGGACGCCGTCTCGTTGGCGCCACTCAACATATTGGCGCGACATTCGTGGGGCGCGTCCGAGCGTCTTGATCTTTTTGCGAACGTTGAGCAATCTGCGGCTGCGATAGCACAGTTTTCTAGTGCGGCCGAATCCCGACGCTTCATAGCATTTTGTGCGCATGCCAAACGGATTTACGACGCGCTGGAGACGCCGTTCATTCGAGCGCCGCAGCCGAGCCTCGGGCGATTAGTCCGCGATTTATTGCCTAGTCGTCCGCTTGATCTGTGGGCAATCACACCGTTTCGTAGTTTGTGGAGCACGCTCGGCGACTACTTTCACGATCCGAGATTGCGACAACTATTTGGCCGTTATGCGACCTACTGTGGCGGCTCGCCGTGGTTATCGCCGGGCACGTTGATGCTGGTCGCGCATGTTGAGCAATCGGGCGTCTGGAGCGTGGATGGCGGCATGCATCGCATCGCGCTGGTGCTGGCG
>JANXNO010000174.1 GCA_025354075.1 Burkholderiales bacterium
CACATCCAGGCGGTGTGCAAAGCAATCTTCAAACGTCACGCCGTCAATCGAAGTGAGCAGATCAATCCGCGCGGGCGGGTAGCCTAGTTGCACCATCGCCTGCGGAGCCATGAAGTCGTCGGCGGTAACGCCAAGCGCGGCGAATCCAAACGCATCAAGCGCCCTAATGAGTCGAGCGAAATTATCGGGTTCAGGTCGCACCCAGATATCGAGATCGCCCGTGTAACGCGGTCGTCCGTGTACGGCTAGCGCGTGCGCGCCAACCACCAGGAAATCAACCGCGTTTGAGCGTAGTAACTCGATAAACTCTTTGAAGTCTTTGTTCAGCAAGGGGCAACGCCTCCAGCACCGGTTTGCGCAGCGCCTCAACGGCCGCAACACGCTCCGCCACCGGCCGCGACAACCAGTACGCCAGATCGCGAACATCGTCGTTCGCCTCGTGCAGCGTGGTTTTGCGGATGACGCGTGCGATAGCCATTTCTAATTGTCCCATGCGTGAAGTGTGGGCTCAAGCGCCCGCCGCGTATACACGCTACTCCTACCGAAAAAGCTGGATAGCCTCAATCTCATAGCGGCTGGCGACGAAGCGTTCCTGATCAAAGCCTTCGGTGTATTGCAGCATGTCGGCCAGATAGAGGTGCCATTCGCGTTCAGACACGAATGCGATCCCGCACGATGTGAGGGCGCATCTCGGCCCGAAGCGCTTTATCGGTGACCAGATCAACGGGCATGGCCAAGGCATCCTCGATGGCGAACTGGACACCAAAGTATCGCGACGATGTGGCGGGCGCATCGAAGGTGACCAGAACGTCGACATCACTGCCACGGTGCAGCTCATCGCGCGCAGCCGAGCCGAATAGCGCAAGTTCGCGCACACCGAAACGCGCCTGCAATTGGGGCTTCAGCGTGGTTAGCGTTCGGAGCACATCGGCGCGGTTCATGGGCGAACTATAGCGAAAGGGTCAACGGTCGGTGAGCTTTCCGTTCGTCAGGGTTCAGGAAGCTGGGATTTCATCGCAGCCTATCGCGCTAAGCGAAGCGCCAACGATTCTGGACTACGCCGTGAGCGCGAGACGGAATCGTCTCCCTTAAGGTTTGATCCTGTCAACATTTCG
>JANXNO010000182.1 GCA_025354075.1 Burkholderiales bacterium
GGGTCGGCATCGGTTGTGACTGCGTTCGCTCGATAGCGGCAGCTAAGACCGACAGGCCAATTGCAGAGCAGACCGTACCAACGGCATCACTCTCCCCTGCCAATAAATTGTCTACGGTATCAACGACCCGATCTGACCAAATCACACCCGAAGTGCGTGCGTCGCATAGCTCAACTGCAGCCCGAAAGCGACCGCTCAAAAGTACGAGACGTCCGGATACAACGTAGTCAGCTCCGACCATTTCCCGAAGCGCTGGCGCAGTCATGTTGCGGTTCCTGAACGCCGTCATTGTCAATCTTGAGAGTACCGTCAGTTCCGACACTTTCGCCAAAGCAAGACTGACTTCCTCCGCAAGCGTTTCAGCGGATACCGTAGCTTCCGTAGACGTACCATCCGTTTCAAATGGCAGTACCGCGATCTTGGGTCTCAAGTCACGCGAATCCGGTTCCATAGGTTGAGCTGGCGAATCGAACCGGTTTTGCAGAACATACAACCGAAGAGGCAATTCAACATGTTTCAGGTAACACTCGCCCATATCGGTAAAGTGACCATCAAGGATTGGCGTCAACTGATCACACGAACTGGCTGAAATCACCGTTTGTCCAGGTGTTGCGATTGCGGCAATGCGAGCGGTGAGGTTGATACTCTTTCCATAAAGCGCCTCCGCGTCAGCAAGCACGTCTGCGCTGTGTATTCCGACGCGAAGAACAATCACATCCTCGACGGAGTACCCCTCGCACTTTTGCCGTGTCGCCGTGTGTAACGCCAAGGCGCAACCCGCGGCACGTCTTGCGTCTGAAAATTTAACGAGCAATCCGTCTCCGCGACGCTCTAGCACCACGCCCTGATACTTGGGAATAACTTCAAGCGCGAGACACTTAAGTAAAGAGCGAATGCGGGTAACGTTCTCAGTTTCGTTTTGCTCAATCAGACGCACCGACTCAACCACGTCCGCGAACATGATGGTGGTCGTTTCAATGTGCAGTTCAGCGTCAAATGACGGTGCCGCCACGATTGCCCCAGAGTGGTATTGCTTATCTGCATTGGAGAATAACGAATGCTGCGTGTAATGGGTAGGGTTTTGTGCTTCGCGCTCAGTCGCTATGTACGCCAACGGCTGTAACCCTTGGTTTGTGCCACAGATTTGTCGGGGGGCGGGTTGAAGCGATGGGGTGAACATGGACGTGAAGATAGCCAGTGCAACGCCATTTGTGCCCTACCTGTTCAGGTGGGAGTCGTTGTTGGCGGCTACGTTTCCTGGGGTCGTTGGCGGATGGTTTCGGTGGCCGTCGCGTGGCGGCACACTTGGTGTTTCTTTGCTTCGCTTGGTTGGCGGCAATCGCGCCTTGGGGCGTTCCCACATTTATTTTCCGCAGAAGTACACAACAACTCAACGCTTAAAGCCCCGTAATACAAGGGCTTACCTGCTATTTTTATCGTTTATCGACTAACGACATAAATGAACTATAAGCCCATATGGAATGGTTATTCCAACGAAAAGCTGTTTATCAAAAAGTGAGTGGATGAGCGAACAGATCACACACGAGAGCTACGCAAGGCGTCTCAGTCAGCGTACGTTGCCTCGCTACCGTTTTTTCGCCTAGGCAAGCAACTCAACACCAAGATGCTGCTTGTCGGCACCTCGCGCTGCGCGCCGTCGAGGGTGCGTATCTGCGTCGTGCCGGCCCTGGTGAGCGAGCATCACGATAGTCATTTCGTCGATCAAGCGGTTCTGTTTGCTGCGGCGGCTTTACGCTTGCGGTCGCAGGCGATTTTCGCGCCGTATCGGGAGTGACAGTAGCGCTGTTGTGATGTCCGCCTTTTAGCTCGCCTGCCCATCATGCGAGAATCCCGATCCCGGCCACCACCAGTAGTACCCGATGACCGCCACAAAATCCCCCGCTGTTACCGACACCGCCGCCCGCGTCAGTGCGCAGCGTGACCTGGATGCCATGCCCGCCAGCGAACGCGTGCGGCACCGTATTAAGGCTTCAGGCAAACGTTTTCACGCCAACGACAACATCAGCGAATTTATTCGCGAAGGCGAGATTCCGGAGCTGCAAGCTGAGATCGAGGCAAAACTGCGTGATGTGCTCAGAAGCCTCGTGATTGATACCGAGAGCGATCACAACACGCAGGACACGGCCAAGCGCGTGGCGAAGATGTACCTGAACGAGGTGTTTCGCGGCCGCTAC
>JANXNO010000306.1 GCA_025354075.1 Burkholderiales bacterium
TGCTGGTGGTGTTGATGTGTTTGCTGTTGGTGGTGATTGTGGCGCCGTGCTTGATGGCGTTTTTGGTGATTTTCTGCATGGCGGTCACGCGGCGCGGGTTGGCGAGCGGGCCCATGTTGATGCCCTTCTCCAGACCGGAACCTACTTTGAGACCTTGCGTGTAGGCCACGAATCCAGCGACGAATTCGTCACGCGCCGCTTCTTCAACGAGGAAGCGCGTTGGCGAAATGCACACCTGACCAGCGTTGCGGAACTTCGCTCCAGCGATGACTTTGACCGCATGCGCGATGTTGGCGTCCGCCGCAACGATCACCGGCGCGTGACCGCCCAGCTCCATCGTGAGGCGCTTCATGTGTTTGCCCGCGAGCGAGGCGAGCATCTTGCCGACTGGCGTCGAGCCCGTGAATGTGATCTTGCGGATGACCGGATGCGGAATCAGGTAATTGCTGATCTCGGCCGGGTCGCCGTACACGAGGCCGACGACGCCCGGCGGCAGGCCAGCGTCGACGAAAGCGCGGATCAGTTCGGCGGGTGAGGCAGGCGTTTCTTCGGCGGCCTTGACGATCATCGAACAGCCGGTCGCGAGCGTAGCGGAAAGCTTGCGCACCACCTGATTGATCGGGAAGTTCCACGGCGTGAACGCGGCGACCGGGCCGACCGGCTCCTTGAGCACCATTTGCTGCTGGTTCATCGAGCGTGGCGACACAATGCGGCCATAGACGCGGCGGCTTTCCTCGGCGAACCATTCGATGATGTCGCACGACATGCCGATTTCGACCTTGGCTTCAGCGAGTGGTTTGCCTTGTTCCAGCGTCATCACGTGCGCAATTGCATCGGTGCGCTCGCGCAGGATCGCGGCAGCGGCGCGCATGATTTTTGAGCGCTCGATGGCAGGCGTGTTCTTCCACACCTCAAAGCCCTTGGCTGCGGCGGTGAGCGCGTCGTCGAGGTCAGCGATGCTGGCTTTGGCGACCGACCCGATGACCGTGCCGTCAGCCGGGTTGTACACGGGCAGTGTCGCGTCGCCACGGGCTGCGCGCCATTCGTTGTTGATGAGGAGCTGGACGTTGGGATAGGTCATGATTTTTCTTGAAAAGTGAGCGGTAAGGGGCAGAGCGACTAGCGCATGTAGATTCCGCTCCCCCTGAGCGCAGCGTTGGATTTGACGTGATCAGACCCAACGCTGCGCTCAGGGCGAACG
>JANXNO010000258.1 GCA_025354075.1 Burkholderiales bacterium
GACATCATCACCACCGGCACGCCGCCCGGTGTTGGGCTAGGCAAGAAGCCGAATCCGGTATTTCTCAAAGCGGGTGATGTGATGACGCTGGGCATTGAAAAGCTCGGCGAACAACGGCAAGTGGTCGTTAAATTTAGCGCGCCGAAATAGCTGAATTTGCGATTCAGCTTTTGGCTGGATCGCTTATTTATCCTGGGCCCAGCGCGCTAAATAACTACTTGTCGATATTTGATAAATTAATGCGCTAGGCCCATATTGAATGGGACTTTCAGCGAAAAGCTGTATCCCGGAAAATGCGCATTCCGGCTTCGTTGCCGAACATCATCGCTTTTCGATTTATTGTTCAGGTGCCGGGTAGTGCAACCCGGACGCGCTACGCATCGAAGCGCTACGACCTGCGCAACAAAATCAGCGTCGCCAGCCCCAGAAAAATAAAGAAGCCACCGGTATCGGTCACCGCTGTAAGCAGCACGCTTGAGCCCGCCGCCGGATCCTTGCCCTGCCGGTAGCGCCACATCGGAATTACCACACCCATGATCGCCGCTAGTACGAGATTAAGCGTCATGGCGAGTGTCAGCACTAAACCGAGCGCAAGATTTTTTTCCATCAGACCGATCACCAGTCCGATCACGCCGCCAAAAATCAGCCCGTTAATCAACGCCACGCTGATCTCTTTTTTTACCAGTCGCCTGAAATGTTCACTGCCGATTTGCCCCAGTGCAATCGCACGCGCGATCATGGTCAGGGTCTGATTACCCGAGTTGCCGCCAATACCGGCGACGATGGTCTGCAGCACGGCGAGCACCGCCAATTTTTCAATCGAACCCTGAAATAAATCGGTCGCGCGCGAGGCCACAAATGCCGTGATGAGGTTCAATCCCAACCACTGCCAGCGGTTCTGCACGCTCTTCCACACGCTGGCGAAAATGTCTTCTTCGTCGCGTAAACCGGCTTGTTGCCGCAAGTCTTCTTCCGAACTCTCGCGCACGAAATCGAGGACTTCGGCGACCGTCACGCGACCAATCAGTTCACCCTTCGCGTCCACCACAGGCGCAGACACGAGGTCATAGCGTTCGAACGCAGCCGCAGCCGAATCGGCATGATCCATCGGCTCAAAACGAATCTTCGGCTCGACCATCAGGGTCGATACGAGCGTATCCTCGTCCGACACCAAAATCACGTTGGTCGGCAGCACACCAATCAGTTTGTCGTCACGATCCACCACAAACACCTGATCGGTGTTGGCCGGCAATTCATCGAAACGACGCAGGTAGCGCATCACGACCTCCAGCGTCACGTCGCCGCGCACTTCGATCATCTCGAAGTCCATCAGCGCACCAACCATGTCGTCTTCGTACGACATGGCTTGCCGCAACTGCTCGCGCTCTTCCGGGTCGAGCGTGCGCTTGACCGCCTCAACCACTTCAGACGGCAAGTCGGGCGCAAGCTCGGCCAGATCATCGGTATCAAGTTGCGACGCCGCCGCCAATAACTCCGGCGCATCCATGCTGGCGATGAGGCTTTCGCGCACCGCGTCAGATGTCTCAACCAGAATTTCGCCGTCGCGATCCGCTTTGACCAGGTCCCAGACAAAGATGCGCTCATCGAGCGGTAGTGCTTCGAGAATGTGTGCAACGTCGGCGGGGTGCAACTCATCGAGCTTCGCACGCAGTCGCGTGAGAACGCCTTGCACCACGGGGCTTTGCGATGGGTTGTCGAGCGTGTCAGCGAGGCTTTCAGCAAAGCCGTAGAGCAGGCGGTACTGCCGTACCAGCGAGACAACGTCGCTTAGGGCAATACTTAACGCATCATCCACGCTCGCGGAGAGCGACTCTTTTTCGAGGGCTTCGGGCATGGAGAGAAGGTGTCCAACGAGGATGAAAGCGAAAGCAGAAACATAATTCTAATGGCGCACCCGCCGATCAACCGTGACGCGGTGACGCTTCTCGCCAGACAAATGCGTCCTTACCCATGCATCCCATGAACTTGGAGATCGTCATGAAGCCCATTGCTGCATTTCGCGTTTTGGCCGCTATCGTCGTCATTGCGACGTCCCTCCCGACGAGCGCGCAGACCGTCAACGTTGTTGAATATCGCAACAAGACACTTGACGCCTACTTCATCACCGGACGCGCCAATGAGCAGGCCGCGCTCGATACGGTTGCCGACTTCACGCGCACCGGCATGAGCTTTCAGGCGACTTCGGCTGCCAGCGCTGCAGCCTCGCTCACCAAAGTGTGCCGCTTCTATGTGAGCGTGGCGAGCCCGTTCGTCAGTTCACATTTTTATGGTCGCCAGGGTGTGGACTGCGAAACTATTCTGGCAGCCAATCCTGCCGGTTTTAACTATGAGGGCTACGACTTTGCCCTCCAGGCGCCGACGGCGACGGCCTGCCCGTCCGGCACCACGCCGGTGTATCGAAGCTTTCGTGCGTTAGCCGGCGGTAAAACTTCAAACCACCGCTACACCGTGAGCACGACAACCTACGCGCGCGCTGCGGCTGCAGGCTACGCTGGCGAGGGCGTGGCGTTTTGCGCGACGGCGGTCACCGATGCGACCAGCGGTGCGTCAGCAACCGCCGTGGGCACGCCTGTCAGCAGTGCAATCGCCATGGCAAACGTGGGTGCGGCGGGTGGCACGCTGAGCGCCCCCGACGGTGCGCTGTCGTTAACCATTCCTCCGGGCGCGCTCGCTGCTGAAACCCTGATTAGCATTCAACCCATCAGCAATTTCGCGCACGGAAAGATCGGCTCGGCCTATCGCCTGATGCCGGACGGACAGACTTTTTTGAAGCCGATCACCCTGACGTTCAACTATGCCGACGACGATTTGATTGGCTCAGCAGCGGAGTTTTTGGGCGCTGCGTTTCAGACCACAAGCGGTTTTTGGCAGTGGTTCGGCCCGGCCACACTAAACACTGCCAACAAGACAGTGAGCGTGAATAGCTCGCATTTCACTGATGTGTCCCGCGTGAGGGGACTGCAAATTCGTCCGCCCAAAAAGACTGTGCGACCCAGTGCGACGGTGGCCTTGCAGGTCAAGCTTTGCTATCAGGTTGATTCCGGCGAACTGACAACCCTGGGCTTCGAGTGTGATTCCGACCAGGGGCCAGACGGCATTCTCACGGTCGATCAATGGGCGGTGAATGGCGTTCCTGGCGGCGGTGGCGCGTTCGGCCTAGTCGTCGGTAGCGGTGCTGCGGCAACCTACACCGCGCCGTCCAGCAAGCCTGCGCCAGCCACGGTGGCCGTGAGCGCACGGGTGCGCGTTCAGAGCGTCGGCGGCTCCGCGCTGGTGGTGTCCAACATCACCATTGCCGAGGACTCATGGACGGGAACGTCCACATCGATATTTGCACCGCAAAACGTCAGCGCCAACCTCACCTGGACGCTCGAAAGCACTGTCAACAACGTCGCAACCTATCGATCATCAGGCACCGCCACGATTAGCGGCGGCGTGCAACCGGCCTGCATCGTCTCGCCGTCCAGTTCAAGCATTGACAACACCGGCTTGCTGGTGGTGGATTACAACGCCAGCCCGCCGACGTACTTTGGCGGCGGCTCCACGTCGTGGCCGTCATCCCTATCGTGCCCGCCCGTTCCCGGCTCGTTCCCGTCCACCGTGACCGCGCTCTACCTTGCGGGGCGTGGCGGTCCGTCGGGCAATGCCGCAGCGGGTTCAGTCAGCGCCGACGGCAGCACCATTGAGGGAACCGACTCGGTGGCAGATGCCGTGTTCAACTGGAAATTCACACGCAATCAGTGACGCTTTGAGCCGAACGACAGGCGGCGCTTTCTGCCATTTTCCGCATTCAGCTTTTATAGGAATGCCCCGTAAGCATTGGGCTTGGTGCATTCTTTTTCAGAAAGTCGATATTGGCACGAATTGATGTTTTTGCCCATATTGAACGTGGCTTTCAACAAAAAGCTGTCGATTCAGTTCCTGTTGCGTTGGCCCTAATCCGGCAACTCCACCTGCGGCATGCGCGCCACGATAATGCCAGTTTTTTTACGCAAACCTGGCGCGTTCAAATTACGTTCGTAGAAACGCGGATTCGGGGCCATTGCCGCAAGTTTCGCCGCTTGTTCGGCTGACAAATTCGCGGCAGAAATGCCGTAGTAACGCCGCGCCGCCGCCTCCGCGCCGAAGATGCCATTGCCCCACTCGATAACGTTCAGATACAGCTCAAGAATGCGCTCTTTGTCGAGCATGTTTTCCAGCATCAGCGTGATGATGGCCTCCTGCCCTTTGCGCAGGTAGCTCTTTTCCGGCGACAGAAACAGATTTTTCGCGAGCTGCTGCGTGATGGTCGAGCCGCCGGCAACCGTCTTGCCCTTGGCGCGATTTTTTTCGATAGCAAGCTGAATGCCGTCCCAATCGAACCCTTCATGCTCAACGAATGTGGAGTCCTCGGCCGCGATCAAGGCACGCTTCAAATTGCGCGAAATTTTGTCGTACGGCACCCACGTGTAGCGAATCGCGGCATCGGGCTTTTTGTCATGCAATTCGCCCATGCGATACGACATGAAGGCGGTGCTGCCCGGCGCGTGCGAGCCATACCACCAGATGAGAGCAGCAAACACCATTTGTGCCACGACGAACAGCAAAATGACCGAGAGCAGCACGGCGGCGACCATGCGCCCCATAAGCCTAACCATTGGTTTGATCATCGCTCAGCTGGCAGCAAGTTCAGCACGCAGCATGGCGATGATCAGCGCGGCGCGCGGCAACGATCCGCGCCACTGGACGTAGCTTTCGGCCGCCTGCTCAACCAGCATGCCGAGCCCGTCCGAGACGCGTGCTGCGCCGTGGCTCAATGCCCATTTCATGAAGGCCGTGGGTTCCTTGCCATACATCATGTCGTAGGCAAGGCAATCGCCAGAGCATAGTACGGCGTCCGTTGGCAACGGCAACGCGTCGCTCAGACTCGACGAGGTGGCGTTAATCACAATATCAAAACGGGCTGAACTGGCCATCAACGCTTCAATGGTTTGCGCTTGAACGGGATGGTCACGCCTATACGGCGCGACCAACTCGTCCGCGCGCACCGCCGTTCGATTCACGACCACGACACGCGAAGGCTCGCACAAGAGCACCGGCCCGAGCACACCGCGCGCCGCGCCGCCGGCTCCAATCAGCAGCACTGATTTGCCCTTCAACGCCTGCTGCAGATTGACTTCAATATCGCGCACCATGCCAGCGCCGTCGGTGTTGTCACAATACCAGTGATCGCCGCGCCACATCAAAAAATTGGCCGCACCCGCCTGTCGCGCACGAAGGCTCGCCTCCCGCGCCAGTGCAAACGCCTGCTGCTTGAACGGCACCGTCACGTTGGCACCCACGCCGCCTTCGTCATGAAAGCGCTGCAATTCGCCTACGAAATCATCGAGGGGCGCCAACCGTTTGTCGTACTCGATGGTTTGCCCCAAACTTTCGGCAAACATCGCGTGAATGCGCGGACTTTTGCTGTGCGCAATCGGGTTGCCGATCACGGCGTATCGAGCGGCGGTATCGTTGTGCAGTTCAATCTGTGTCATGAAGGTCAAGGCGCTTTGGCGCTTGCAGCAGCAGAACTTTCGAGCTCGCCGGCGCGCGTGAAGCTCCACGTTCGCGTGATGTAGAGAATGTCGGTGTCGTTACGGATGTCTGGTGGAAACGGTGCATACGGGCCCGCCATTTCGACGATTTTTAGTGCCGCCGCATCGAGAATTTTTTTACCAGAGCCACGATCCACCTCGATGGTTTCAATTCGACCGTCGGCTTTGATGGCAACCGTCAAAACGAGCGAGCCATAAAGCTTTTGCGCGCGGGCAATTTCTGGATAATTAGCGTTGCCGACACGCTCAACTTTTTGTCGCCAGTCTTCCACATATCGCGCAAAGCGATATTCCATAGCGCGGGCACCAATGTGCTTTTTCTTGGGGCGCTGTTGGTAAGAATCGAACTCGCGCGCGATTTGCGCTTCGAGGCGTTGCAACTCCAGCGCCTTGGCTGACAACTCACGAAACGCATTGGCCGAATCAGCACGCGTCGATTCTTTGGCGTCACGATCCGCGGTCGTCTTGTTGCGCGCGTTGAGCTGCTGCAGGAGTTCTCGGGTTTGCCGTTCAAGGTTTTCCACCTGCTCACGCGCCGCCGAGAGCTGAGTATTTTGCGAATCGACCGCAGCACGCGGCAATGGCGAACTCAGGCGGCGCTTGGCGTCCGTATTGCCACCCCCATCAAGATTGGCCTGCGCCAAAAAATCCACCTGCGAGGGCTTGGTCGCGGTCTTCGCATTGACCAAAGACACTTCGAGCGGCGGCGAGGTGGTCGCCTGCTTGAACAATTTGGGCAGTTCAAAGTGCAGCGACAGCACGATGACATGCACGCCGAGCGACGCCGCCAGCGTCCACTTGAGGAGCGGACTCATACCGCCCGCACCACCCATTGAGGGCGGAAGCACGGGCGCTACAACTGCTTTGGTGGGACGCTTCACGCCTCGATTTTAGGGGGCGGTTGCCGTAGTTGCAGCCGCAGCAGCGTTCGCCGTGCCTGGTACCGCTTCAATAAAACGTAAATGCAACGCGGGCTCGAATAAATCGATCTCGGCGACCGCCAGAATCACCTGCGTGCCAGCGGCCTGACTCGCCATGTCGTTGACCCGTTGAACTATCGGCAGACGATCAAAACGCACCAGGTTTTCACGAATCACACGAGCGGTCAATTTCTCGATACCTTCCTGCTGAATAAAGCGCAGGCAACAGTAAAACTCCATCTGCTGCTGAAAATCGCCGTAGGCGGCATAGGTCGCGTCGAAGTCAGCGACCGCCGCGAGCAACTCAGAGCTGCCGCGCGGATAAGCCGCAGGCGCGTCCGCGACCGCCGCCAGCAACTGACGCTGATTCACCAGATCGGAATAGCGGCGCAAAGGGGACGTCGCCCACAAATAATGGGGCACATTCAATCCCTCATGCGGGCCGGGCAATGAGCTCATCTTCGTCTTGCCACCCGCCTGCACGCGGAACATGCCGGTCCAGCCTTTATCCGCCAGCACTTTTGCCCATGACACGTTGGCAAAAATCATCAGTTCGGAAACAAGCGTATCCACTGGCGAGCCGCGTTGCCGCGTCGTGATTTCGATGCGGCTGTCTTTCGCGTCAGCGTCACCGATGATGGCGAAGTTGTAGTCGACGCGATTGTTGATTTGCGGCGTGGCACCGACACGAGCGCTCTCCAGTTTTTTCGCAAATTGGTGCAGCATACGCAGCTCGGCGGCGTGGCCTTCGGCAGCGGTCGCGTCGTTCGCGGGCTCAAGCCATTTGAGCGCATCGAGATCGTTGATGCGCAGGTTCGCAGCCATCGACACCCGCTCCACACGCGTCTCGGAGGACACGACGTTAAGGTTCGCATCGAGCGTTGCATAGAGCGACAACGCAGGCGGTGTTCTACCTTCATCGAGCGAGAACTCCGTGATGAGCGTTTCCGGCAACATGGTGATTTTGTGACCGGGCATGTAGACCGTTGATAGCCGGTCGCGCGCGACGCGATCCGCATCACTTCCGGGCTCAAACGCGAGCGCGGGCGCAGCGATGTGGATGCCAAGTATGTATCCACCGCCCGCCAGCGACTGCCACGAAAACGCGTCATCAATCTCGGTCGTCGCGGCATCATCGATGCTGAATGCGAGAACCTGGGCGACCGGTAATTCAGCCACGGTCTGCACTGAAAGATTCGCCGGAAACGCGATTCCTTTGGGAAACGTAGCGCGCAAAAATTTCTGAAAATGCAACGCGTGCGTCGAGGGAATCGCACCGGATTTTGCGAGCAAATGCACCGGCGACATGCGCGCACGATCAGCTGCAGCGGCGAGCGCTTTGTAGATGAGGCTTTGTTTGTCAGGCGCGTGCAGTAGCTGGGCCCACTGACTCGCAATTTCCACTGGCGCGCGTCCCGCGACTAATTCAGTAACCCAGGACTCCATCTGTTCAGCTTCGCGCGCTTTGCGCTCGATGCTGAGCACGGCCGCCTTCAACGCGTCCTCGGGAGCCCGCTTGTAGCGGCCCTTTCCACGTTTGTAGAAATACATTGGCGCTTGTTGCAAGGCGAGCAGCGTCGCCGCCATTTGCTCAGGCGTTGCGCCCGCGCCGAAGTATTCCTGCGACAACTCGTTGAACGAAAATTCGTCACGGTCCTCCGCACTTTGCCATAACAACGACATGTCAATATCGGCCAGCTGCTTTTGTGCGCTGGCCATCAAGGTCGCCGCATCAGGCTGCGCGAAATTCATCAAAACATTTGACGATTTCACCTTGATGCGACGGCCTCCAGGCAGTTCCACCTGTGCGGAAGCGTCCGATTCCGACATGATCAATGCGGCCTTGATGTGGCCATCGTCTTCAAAGAGTAAATTCATCTTGGGGTCTAAGTGTTAGTAATGCCGTGGGGCACGTGACCCGACGGAACTACCCGGCTGGCTGACTCTACGTGTCGGCGTTGATCGTCAAAAAAAATGTCTGCGCCAAACGCGCGTAAAAATTCTGCTTTATCCAGGCCACCGAGGAACAGCGCCTCGTCGATGCGTACGCCCCACGCGCGCAACGTACGTATGACACGCTCATGCGCGGGCGCTGAGCGCGCGGTAACAAGCGCGGTGCGGATCGGCTGCTGATTGCGCGGGAAATCGGTTTGAATTCGATGCAGTGCCGCGAGGAAATTTTTAAACGGGCCACCGCCGAGGGGTGTACCGGCAGCGCTCGCCTCGGACGCGCTGAATGCATCCAGCCCCTGCGACTGATACACGCGCTCCGCCTCGTCGGAAAAAAGCACGGCATCGCCGTCGAATGCGATGCGTAGTTCGTCATCACCGGGCGACGAGATGCTGTCAGAATGGTCGTATCCGAGCCTTGGCACAATGGTCGCCGCCGCGTACCCCGATTCGAGCGCGTGACGCACATCCTCAGGATCGGCCGAGAGGAAAAGGTGGGTTCCCAACGCTGGGACATACCTCGACGTATCGCGACCGCTGGTGAACACTGCGCGCGTGATGCCCAGCTTGTAATGGCTGATTGCGTTGAACACGCGCAGGCCGGTGTCGGCGCTATTGCGCGACAGCAAAACCACTTCAACGTGCTGATGTCCCGCGTCATTGAGCCGCAACAATTTACGTGTCAATTCAAAGGCAACGCCGGGTTGCAGCAAGTCGTCTTCATGCTTGACCTGATGTTGTTGATACGCCTCCACTCCGCCCGCTTCGTAAACCGCGTGACTCTCGCTCAGATCAAACAGTGCCCGCGAAGAAATCGCGACGATCAGCCGGTCGTCAATGTGGCTAGGCATTTGCGATAGCGGTCAGCGAGCTACAGCGCGCGCTCGGCGCGACAAATGAAGCCTGAAAGCGGCGACCCACCCTCTGAACGCAGATCGACCGACTCAAACGTGACGGCGCTAAACCCTGCTGCAGAACAAAGATTACGGATTGATTGCTCGCTGTGCGCATAGCGTTGCGATGCGCGGAGCACCAGATCTGGCTCATCGACATCGGTACTTTCACAGGAAAACAAAAACAATCCACCGGGACGCAACACTTTATACGCATCGGGAATCGCGGTACTTAGATCACCCACATAAATGAATACGTCAGCGGCCGTAATCACATCATATTGTTCAGGCGGTGTTGCCGCTAGCGCGTCGAGCAAATTCACCTGATGAAACCGGTGGTACAGACCGTGTTTGGCGGCCTGCTCAATCATCTTTCCCGATAATTCAACGCCAACCAGCGCACCGTTGAATGCTCCCAGGTAGACGCCAACCAATCCGGTGCCTGAGCCCAGATCAAGCAGGTTAAATGAGCGATCAGGGAAGCGCGTCAGGATGATTTCGGAAAAGCGGCGCGGTACGCTGTATGCAAGCTGGCCCACCAGATGCCGATCAAAGCTCTCTGCGTGGCGATCAAACAGAGAGACCACCAACGCTTCGGGCATCCTGGATGGAGTTTGCCCAGTGGCCGCACCTTCGTTGAAGGCGATGATCTCATCATCGGGCGCGAGTTTTCGCGCCAGTGCCAGATCGCGCGCGGCTGATTCGACGTCGCCGCGTTCCTCGGCCATCGCGGCTAAGTTGCCGATGGCAAGCACGGTACCGGGCGCGAGCGCGCGGGCACGGGTGAAGTGCCGCTCCGCGCGCTTCGGCTCGCCAAGCTGGCGCGCACATACGCCCAGCGAGTTCAGGATATCCACTCTGCGCGGGGCGAGAGCCAGCGCGCGCTCCAGGAACGCTGCTTGCGCGGCAAAGTTCCGCGCCTGCTCGGCTACGGCTGAGCAGATTTCAAGCAATTGCAAGCTATCGCCGCACAGCGTGAGCGCTTCGTTGCCCGCGTCTATCGCGAGCTGCGATTGCCCATGCTGACTGAGCGACCTGATGTGCTCCACATGCGCCTCGACCCAGGTAGGCGCGAGATCCAGTGCTTTTTCAATTGACTCAATACCAGCCACTGGGTTATTTGCCTTTTTTGCGAGCGAAGCGGCAACAAAATAAATGCGCGCGTCGTTGGGCGCACTCTTAGCCAGCGCGTTCAACCGCATAGCCGCGTCCTTGAGTTCGTCGCGATCAATTTTCTGGCTTACTTCTACGAGTTGCGCTTTTATAAAGTCATTCGCCACAGTGCAATATCCGGAGTTAATGTCAGTCGAG
The DNA here is from genome assembly GCA_025354075.1 of Burkholderiales bacterium. Taxonomy (GTDB): domain Bacteria; phylum Pseudomonadota; class Gammaproteobacteria; order Burkholderiales; family Casimicrobiaceae; genus Casimicrobium. The sequence goes on from JANXNO010000258.1 coordinate 10,672, forward strand.
TATATCGGGGGCAAATCGCTGCAAGATCAGCGCGATTTCTCGCGTAACGCATCAAGCAGGCGATGGTGAATATTGGCAAATCCGCCGTTGCTCATGATCACCACATAATCACCCGCGCGGGCTTCGCCGGCCACGGCGGCCGTAAGCGTTGCGACATCCTTGAAGTCCGCCGCTCGCGCGCCAAGTGGCAGCATCGCCTCAGCCACATCCCAGCCAAGCCCACCCGAATATGAGTACACGCGATCAGCGTCAATCAGGCTGTCCGTCAGTCGCGCGCGCATCGCGCCGAGCTTCATCGTGTTCGAACGCGGTTCGAACACAGCGATCACGCGTTCTCCGTTGATAATGCGCTGCTTTAACGCGCTGACCGTCGCCGCTATCGCGGTTGGATGATGCGCAAAATCGTCGTAAACCTTCACGCCGCCCACCTCGCCGCGCAGCTCAAGGCGACGCTTGACGCCCTGAAACTCGGCAAGTGCTTCAATCGACTTTTCCGGCGCGACACCAATGTGCCTTGCAGCCGCAATCGCGGCCAATGCGTTCAACCGATTGTGAAGCCCCGGCATGTCGAGCTTTAATTCACCAAAGCGCTGCCCGCCAAAATCGACCTGATGTTCGCCAACAAAATGCCAGCCCTGATCGGACGCAAACGCCTCGCGCTCGCTCCAGCAACCCATCGCCAGCGTTTGCGTCAGCTCGGCGTCCTGCGCGTTGCTGATGATGCGGCCGGTCGATGGCACGGTGCGAACCAGATGATGAAACTGTTTGCGGATTGAGGCCACATCAGGGAAGATGTCAGCATGATCGTATTCAAGATTGTTGAGCACGAGAGTGCGCGGACGGTAATGAACAAACTTGCTGCGTTTATCGAAGAAGGCGGTGTCGTATTCGTCGGCCTCAATTACGAAATACGAGCGCTTATGCGCGGCGCTGTCACCGCGTCCGTTGTGCGGCTTACCGAGGCGCGCCGACACACCAAAATCAGTTGCAACGCCGCCAATTAAAAAACCCGGTGTCAGCCCTGCGTATTCGAGAATCCACGTCAGCATCGACGTGGTCGTAGTCTTGCCGTGGGTGCCCGCGACTGCCAACACCCAGCGATCACGCAGCACGTTATCCGCCAGCCATTGCGGCCCGGAGGTGTAGGCAGCGCCTGCGTCCAGAATCGCCTCGGCCAGCGGGTTGCCACGCGTCACCACGTTGCCGATCACGAAGCAATCAGGTTTGAGCGCCAGTTGATCGGCCGAATAGCCCTCGATCAGCTCAATGCCGAGCGCGCGCAACTGGTCGGACATTGGCGGATAGACGTTGGCGTCGGTGCCGGTGACGCGAAAACCCGCCTCGCGAGCCAACGCGGCAACACCACCCATAAAGGTGCCGCAAATACCAAGAATGTGAATGTGCATACGGGGACTAGCGCAGGTGCAGCAACGTGGAGCTCAACTCGTAATTATCGACGACGAACGGTTTATGCGTCTTTGGCGCGCTTCGCGGTGACGCGTTCACGGCAAAATTGCGGTTCACTCCGTGTTCGCCGTTCGCCGATATTCACCCCCATGCCCACTCTCCGACACCGATGCCTTGCCGCGCTGGCGAACGCCGATATTGATGCCACGCTGGCTGCGACGCACGATGCACTGCACGCGACCGACGTCGGCGCGGATGCGGCACTGGTCGCGACTGTCACGCTGCCCGGTCGCCCCGAGCGCCCGCTGCTGGTGTCGCCCAAAGACGTGCCGCAACGCTCGCTGAGCACCGTCCCAGGCCGTGCGGCGTTGATTCATGCACTGGCGCACATTGAATTTAACGCGGTGAATCTGGCGCTCGATATCGTGTGGCGCTTCCCGTCGATGCCGGAAGATTTTTATCGGCAATGGGTGCAGGTCGCGAGCGAGGAAGCCACGCATTTCGCCCTGCTGCGCGCACATTTGCAGGCGTTGGGCTTTGCTTACGGCGACTTCCCAGCGCACGACGGGTTGTGGGAAATGGCCGCGAAAACACAGTCTGACGTGCTGGCGCGGCTGGCGCTGGTGCCGCGCACGCTAGAGGCGCGCGGGCTGGACGTTTCACCGGCGATTCGCAACAAATTGCTGGCCGTCGGCGACAAGGCGGGCGCAGCGATTCTGGAGGTGATTTTGCGCGACGAAATCCGCCATGTAGCGGTGGGAAATGTTTGGTATCGCTATGCGTGTCGCGAGCAAGGGCTCGACCCGCTCACTGCGTATGCGATGCTCGCCGAGCGTTACAACGCACCCCGGCTGCGCGGCCCGTTTAACCGTGAAGCGCGGCTGGCCGCGGGTTTTGAGCAGGCGGAGATTGATGCGCTGTAGGAGCGACTTGTCGCGACCTTATCTTTACGCAAACGCCGGATCGCGACAAGTCGCTCCTACAAAAATCAACCAGAAAACTTAATCTTGCCGGTGAGCAACTGGTACCACATCACCCAGTCGCCCATGAACGAATACAGTGGCTGTTTGAAGCTCGCGGGCTTATTCTTCTCGAAGCCGAAATGCCCGATCCACACCCACACATAGCCCTGAACGATGGCGAGCGGAATCAGCCAGTAACGGGCGCTGACAACCGCTGTAATCAGCAGCGCGAGGCCGATGGAGGTGCCGATGAAATGTAGCACGCGACAGGTCGGATTGCGATGTTCGCCCAGATAAAACGGGAAAAACTCGGCGAAACTGGTGAATTTTTGAACGGCAACATCAGCCATGAAAGTTTCCTCCTTTTAACGGCGCAAGCGAACGATAGCGAAGATCGCGCTGGGGGATCATCTTTTTTGCTCAGCCCGCATCTGTGCTGGGCTTAATGCAGATAAATAGCAAAAGTCTACAAACGATCATTTCGCCATATACGCCCATATGCAATGGGAATTTCAGCACAAAGCTGTTATTCGTTTTGGGTCATTCCAGCGGTCGAAACTTCAACGACAGCTGCCGCTGAAAAATATCCGCCTGATCGGGTTTCGGCAGCGGCGACGATTTGTTGATCGCACGTTCGACCGCTTCATCGTAAGCCCGATTTCCGCTCGATTTTTTTAGCGCCACGCTCAATACTTCCCCGGTCGGCAGTTGCACCACGTCAAACACCGCCTCGGGATTGCCGGCAACCTCGCTCGCGAGAATGATGTTGTTTTGAATTTTCCTGCGAATCTTGCCAACGTAATCCCCTTCAACCTTGGCCCGAGCGCGTGCAGTCGCCGCGTCAGCTGCCGCTTTGGCCGCACGATCCGCAGCCTGCCGTTCCGCTAATTCGCGCGCCTGCTTTTCTGCGGCAACCGCAACCGCGTTGGCCGCCGCCACTGTGGCCGTGGCAGCGGCCCTCACTGCCTGCTGCTCTTTGATGGCCTTGTCCTGCGCCTGCTTTAGTTCTCGAGCCCGCGCCTCATCGAGCCTGCGGCTGGCGTCTTTTTTTGCTGCGTCATCGACGGCTCTGAGCTTCGCTTGATCTTTCGCTTCGTCAGCGGCAAGTTTTGCCGCTTGAGCTTTTTTCTCAGCCGCCTTCTGCGACTTTTCTCGCGAGATGTCAGCGGGTGGTGGCGTGGGCGGTTGCACCGCGGGAGCGGGTGACGCAGGTTTGGGCGCGGGTGCAGGTGGCGGTACGGGGGGTGGCGGTTGCGCTGAGGGCGCGGGCGGCGCTGGTTCAGCAGCCACAGACGGTGGCGCGACGGCCGACACCAGTTCCACCGCCATAGGCTCCTCGGCAGCGGGCGCCACCTGCTTCCAGCGAACGCTAAAAAACAGCACAGCAACCAGCGCAATATGAACGAGTATCGCGCCGATCCAGGCTGTGGTTTTCGAGCCGTTCATTGTGTCGTCAGGCAGCGGTTAGCCGCCTTCTTTGGCGACGAGTCCGACGCGCTTGACGCCCTGCGCATGCAGCGCGGAGAGAAGACTCACCACCTCGTCGTATTTCACGCTTTTGTCCGCCGCGATCACGACCGGGCGCTCTTTCGACTTCTGCATATCGACCACACGCGAGACGAGGCTGGCGCGCGTGAATTTGTCGCGACTGGTGGTCGCGCCATCGCGCAACGCCAGCGTGCCATCGGCCTTGATCGTCACCTCAATCGGGTCACCCTGCGTGGTCGACAATGGCTGGCCCACGCTCGGCAAATCAATCTCACCCGTGCGCAGCGCCGGCGTGGCGATCATGAACACAATCAGCAGCACCAGAATCACGTCGATAAACGGCACGACGTTGATCTGGGCCATGAGTTTGCGGCGGCGCATGGTGCTGCTCTACGCCTGACGCTGAAGAATATTCAGGAATTCCTCGGCGAACGTTTCCAGCGACGTGTTGATGCGATCCAGTTGCGCCTGAAACCGGTTGTACGCGACGACCGCCGGGATCGCCGCGAACAGTCCAATCGCGGTGGCAATCAGCGCCTCGGCAATGCCGGGCGCGACCTGCGCGAGCGTTGCCTGCCCGACGCTTGCAAGGCCGCGAAACGAATTCATGATGCCCCACACGGTGCCGAGCAGGCCGATGTACGGGCTCACGCTGGCGACCGTGGCGAGGCCCGGCAACTGATGTTCCAGCGAATCCATTTCACGTTGCGTCGCCGCCTTCAACGCGCGGCGCGTGCCGTCAACCACCGCCTCACGCGAGGTCGCTGCCTGTCGTTTTTGCTTGATGAATTCGCGAAAGCCCGCCGCGAACACATCAGCCTGCGGACCATGTTTATCGCGGCCTTCGCTGATGCGTTGATAAAGCTGGTTCAAGTCCGAACCTTGCCAGAACGCGTCGTCAAATGTCGCATTCCTTTTTGCAGCGCGCTTGAGCGTCGCGCCCTTATAAAAAATCAGCCACCACGACCACAACGACAGCAGCACCAGTAACAGCATCACCAGTTGCACCGGCACGCTGGCACCGGTCACCAGATGAAGCAGGGAAAGATCAGCAGTGGGTTTCATGCGTGGGCCTAAGACTGTGTAAGTGTGGATTTCATTGCCGCGCGCATCGCAGCAGGCATGCGGATCGGCCCGGACAGATCGCTGGCAATGAATGCCAGTGTGACTATCGCCGAGAACAACAGTTCATCATTACGCGTAATGCGCTGCCTTATGATCAGGCGGCTTGCGCCCACTTCCGTCGGCTCGGCAGTTACGGTGATCAGATTGCCGAGCAACGCAGGTGAGCGGTAGTCCGCCTCAACGCGACGCACCACGAACACGGCCTTCATATCGCGCTGAATGGCGTCCAATTCAAAGCCCGCCGCGCGTAACCATTCGGTGCGAGCGCGCTCGATGAAGCGCAAGTAGTTGGCGTAATAGACGACACCGCCTACGTCGGTGTCTTCGTAGTAAATGCGGACAGGGATGGAGAACAGTTCGGCCCCTCCTCGCGGTTTGCCCCCCTCTCCCCTCGCGGGAGAGGGTTGGGGTGAGGGCGGTGG
>JANXNO010000263.1 GCA_025354075.1 Burkholderiales bacterium
GCCACTGCCATTGTTGTCGGCCTTGGTGCCCATTACGTTAATACGTAGCGCCGAGGCTTCGCCCGTTTTGTAATTGAAATCGCCGGTGACACGGGCGTAATTGTGATTGCCAACGGTTAGCGAAACGCTCTTCTCGTCCACCAGGCGCGGCACTTTGTTGACCTGATTAACAGCGCCGCCCGTCGAGCCCCGACCGAACAACATCGATGCCGATCCGCGCAGTAGTTCGATGCGATCGTTGTTGAAGGTGTCGCGATCATAAAACGCCGGATCGCGCATACCGTCAACGAAGATGTCGCCCGTGGCCGCCAGTGAAAAGCCGCGTAGGCGGATGTCTTCCTCGCCACCCTCGGCAGCGAGAAATGTGACGCCTGCCGTGCTGTGCAGCGCCTCTTTCATCGTATCGAGATTGCGATCCATGATCAGTTTTTCGGTGACCACCGTGATCGACTGCGGAATGTCACGCAGCGCCTGATTACCTTTGCCGACGCCAGTGGTCGTGGCGCGTAGCGAATCCTTGCCTTCGAGAACTTCGGCCTTTTCTTTGACCGTTACTGTTTTCAGAGTTTTATTGTCGGCAGATGGTTCGGGGGAGGTAACGCCAGACGTGGACGGTTGAGCGGGTGCGGTTTGTGCCGACGTGTTCATTGAAGTCGCCAGCATGAGTGCTGCTAGTGGCAACAGGGGCAAGCCATGCGCGAAGCTGGCTTTGCCTGCAACATTCCATTGCGTGTGGGGTGCTGTGGGCAATGCGCGACGTGCGTCGCCTCTCGAAGAAGTGTGTGCCAAAAAGGGCCTCCAGTCGTCGCCCCGTCAATGATGATCAGGGCAGGATTAACAACAGGCTGGCTGGCCCAAATAGGGTGGCTTGCCGAAACAGGTTAAATTAAGTGTAGCACAAATACGAACGGTTCGTATTTGCAAATAGACTGTTTCTGCTTTATGCGCACCTGCGGGCACAAACGGCGTGTGATCTGAACGCGTCTTGTTGAGGCTAGCTCGTGGTCTTGGCGAGGTTCGCTTCCTGGCGCTCGGCTTCCAGTTTTTCTCTTTCTGCGGCGCGCAGGAACGCGGGTCGCACTTTCATGCGTTCGATGTACGCAAGACCGGCGTCACCCACGCCTTCGAGCTTGGCCGACAGCGCCCAGGTCATGCAGTGCGTGGCAAGAATGTCTGCTGCGGAGAATGTGTCGCCCGCGATGAACTGGCGGGTGGCAAACGTCTTTTCAAGCACCCGCAACGCGCGTTGCAATTGCCACACGCACGTGGGCTCAACGGCAGGCACGCGCTTGTCCTCAGGCAGCGCAAAACGATGCTGTGCGATAGCCCAGAGATGCGGTTCAATCTCGGAAATCACATAAAAAATCCAGCGGAAAACCTCGGCGCGTTGCTCGGGCGCACCCGGCATCAAGAGCGAATCGGGGAATTTATCTGCAACATACATGACGATGGCCGCTGATTCGGTCAAAGTCATGTCGCCATCAGTGAGAACAGGGATTTTTCCGGCAGGATTGATGGCTTTGAATGCAGGCGATTGACCTTCGCCTTTCATCATCCAGACGCGCTGGTAATCGTAGGCCGCACCGGCTTCTTCGAGTGCCCACGCGCAGCGCAGTGAACGTGAATTTCTTGAACCGTATAGTTTCATTCGAACATCCATTTTTGTGGGGTGCACTTTGCGCACCAACCGTCCACAAGGCGTGCAGCGCACACCCTATGCAGTTCGTCGCTTCGGCACGATCTCGTTTGCGACCAGCGCCGCTAACACTATCGCACCGCCAAGCAGTGTAGTGCCGGGGGGAACCTCGCCCGCGCCCAGCCAGGACCACAGCGGTCCCATCAGCACTTCCAGCAATCCGAGCAATGCGACCTCGGGCGCGCTCAGGTGCGCACTGGCGCGAACCATCATCACGCACGGAATGCCCAGCTGAAATACACCGAGAATTGCCAGCAGCAACACGTCTTTACCGGTCGCGGCAAACGGCATGGAGAGTGGTAGCGTAACTGCGCAAGAAATCAATCCCCCGATCAACACAGCGGGTGCGAGATCGACGTGAGCGTGCGTCTTTTTTAGCGTGACCAGATTGATGGCCGAGGCGACCGGCACACCAAATGCGACGATCATGCCGAGCCAGACGCCTGCGCCACCTTCGGCCTGTTTGGCGAACATGATCATCATGCCGACCATGGCGGCACCAATGGCAAGCCAGGTGCGCGCAGCGATGGGGGACTTTAATACGGCCCATGCAAGCAGCGTGGCGAAGAGGGGCGACAGCGCATTGACAATCAACTCGTTCGCCGTGCTGGTCATCGTCAACGCGATCATGAAGCAGGTGAACATCACCGCCCACATCAGCCCCGACACCAGCCCCGCTTTGCCACTCGCACGTACGTAGGCAATCGCGCCAAAGCCCTGCGTATAGGCGAACCACGTGATCATCGTGAGCGCACAGAAGAGGCTACGCCAGAAAGTGACCTCAAAGCTTTTTGCGCTGTCGAGATGACGCGTGAAGACACCGGCAATGCTCCACAGAAATGCAGCGGCAACCATCGTCATGATGGCGCGGCGGTGTTGGTGTGGCGTGCTGCTCATAGTTACTTAATTGGTCAGGTAGGGTGGGCAACTCGTTGCCCACGCGTCGGTAAGCACAGGTTCAGTGCGGTGACGCGGCAAAGCTTGCATCACGCTCATTGCGAACCTCTGGTACGGCAAGGCAGCAGACCGCCGCCACCAGCATTAAACCGGTGCAGGCGAACAGCGAGCTCGCGCCACCAAATTGCTCAATCAAGCCGCCGCCCGCCCAGAAGCCAATGCCTAGCCCGATCATGAACAGCGTCATGCTCCATGTGAACGCCTCCGTCGAATATTCACTGGGCGAGAGCTTGCCGAGTTGCAGTGATAGCGCCGTGATCATCGGCCCAAACGCGAGTCCCGTGAGCGCACACGCGAGCATGAACGTCCATGTTTGTGTGCAGAGCGCCATCAGCGCTGATCCGCCCGCGAGCCACAATCCAGCCGCCATAATTTGCCGATTCAGTGGCGTTGAAAAGTGCCGCGAGCCATAGGCAAAGCCCATGATCGCCGACGGAATGCTCATCGACGCGTAAAACCAGCCGACGCGCGCAGGGAAGCCGCTGTCGTTTGCGAACGCGGGCAACGCGATTTCGTTCAAGCCGATGCCCACAGCAAAAAAGAACGACAGTAACAATGCCCGGCGGATGGCGGGCACTTTCAAGGGCCCCAGCCAGTGCCGCACCACGTTGTCGCCGCGCTCAACCGCGCCCCAACGCGCAAGCGCCCCCGAGCGCGAAAAATGCCACGTGCCAAGCGCGCCCATCACCGCCGACGCCAGCACGGCAAACGCCGGTGAGCCCGCGAGCATGGTGAGGCTCACGAGCAGCGGCCCGAGAATGAACGAGCACTCCATGATCACCGATTCCACGGCGAACGCGGACTGCTTTTGCGCGTCGGGCATAGCGGACTTGCGGTACATCGCGCGGATCGTCATCGACACCGGCGGAAACACGGCACCGGCTAAAAACGCCGCCGCCAGCATCAGCGGTAGCGAGCCAAGTTGCGTCACCGCGAACACCAGCAACAGCAGCGCCAACGCATGCAGAATCGCCAGTGGCATCATCACTGCCTTCGGCCCGTTTTTGTCCACGAAACGGCCGATAATCGGTGCCTGAATCGCCAGCGCACACAGGAAAGCCGCGCTCACCATGCCAGCCCGCGTGAACGACTGCGTTTGCGACTGCACAAGCAGCGTCAGCCCCAACGCATTCATGCCAATCGGCAAACGCGGCAGGACGGAGGAGAGGATGATGCGCCGCAGCTCAACGTCAGCGAAGAGGGTGCGGTAGGGGGTGAGATTGATCAAAAACGTACTGGTCGAAGCGGGTCAGCTATTCGCTGAAAGCCCCATTTTATATGGGCTTAGCGCGCGAAAAGCTTATAAATCGATAAAGACGAAAATGGGGCGCTAGCCCCAGCGCGGTGGTTGTTTCATTGGAAAGCTGATTACACCGCCATGCTGCGGAATCAGACTTTACGAATCATTCTGGTGCGTGAGCGTAACTCAATTGAATTTGACAGTATGAAGACAACAACCCGCTTGTGACGTCCGCCTAACCAGACTGTTCGATGGCCTGTCGTTTAACGCGCGGCTGACGCAAACC
>JANXNO010000276.1 GCA_025354075.1 Burkholderiales bacterium
GCGGCAAGCCGCTCCTACAGGGGTTTTGATACCATCGTTGCTCATTTATCTGCACTACGCGCTAGCTACCTAGATTCCCCATGACCGCCGACTTCACCACTTCTCCCGCGCAAGAAATCAAGCGCAAAATCTTCGTGACCACAGCCCTGCCGTACGCCAACGGCAAGTTTCATCTCGGTCACATGATGGAGTACATCCAGGCTGACATCTGGGTGCGGTTTCAGCGCATGCGTGGACATGAGGTGCATTGGGTCTGCGCCGACGACACGCACGGCGCGCCGATCATGATCGCGGCCGAAAAAGCGGGCAAGTCGCCGCAGGATTTCGTTGCCGAGATCGCAGCGACGCGCAAGGAATACCTAGACGGATTTCACCTGTCCATCGACAACTGGCATTCCACCGATTCGCCGGAAAACGTTGAACTCGCGCAGGACATTTATCGCAAGCTGCGCGACTTTGTTCGCGACGGCAAACCGGCTTCGTTCATTGAGCGACGTTCGGTTGAGCAGTTCTACGACCCGGTCAAAGGCATGTTCCTGCCGGATCGCTACATCAAGGGCGAATGCCCGAAGTGCGGCACCAAAGATCAATACGGCGATTCTTGCGAAAACTGTAGTGCCGTTTATGCGCCGACCGATCTGAAAAATCCGTACTCGGTGCTGTCCGGCGCGACGCCGGAAATGAGATCAAGCGAGCACTTCTTTTTCCGTCTGTCCGACCCGCAATGCGTAGAGTTTTTGCGTGAATGGACAGAGGGGCTGGATCGCCACGGCAAGAAGCGGCTGCAATCGGAAATCATCGCCAAGACCAAGGAATGGCTTGGCGAAGACGGCAAGATGGGCGACTGGGATATTTCGCGCGATGCGCCTTACTTCGGCATCCCGCTACCGGATGCGCCGGGCAAGTATTTTTACGTGTGGCTGGATGCGCCAGTGGGCTATCTCGCTTCGCTGAAAAATTACTTTGACACAGGCAAAGCAGCAAAGAACGGTGAGCCACGTTCGTTTGAAGAATTCCTGAAGGCCGAGGACACCGAGCAGATTCATTTCATCGGCAAGGACATCGTGTACTTCCACGTCCTGTTCTGGCCCGCGATGCTCAAGTATTCGGGCTACAAAACGCCGGACAACGTGAACGTACATGGCTTCATCACCGTCGGCGGCGAGAAGATGAGCAAAAGCCGTGGAACCGGCATAGACCCGCTCACGTACCTGAAGATCGGCATGAATCCCGAGTGGCTGCGCTATTACATTGCGGCAAAACTCAACTCACATGTCGAGGATATTGACTTCACCGCCGAAGACTTCATGGCGCGCGTGAATTCGGATTTGATTGGCAAGTTTGTCAATATTGCGAGTCGAACGGCAGGCTTTGTTCACAAACATTTCGCCGGCGAACTTTCTCCCCTCGCAGCAGAAACCGCGACTATCAGCCATGCGATGGTTGGCGCCAAGGCGAGCGAAGTCGCGGCGCTCTACGAGAGTCGTGAGTTCGGCAAGGCAACGAGACTCATAATGGACATGGCCGATGCGGTAAATCTCTTCTACGACACTGCGAAGCCGTGGGAAATGGCTAAATTGGCTGCGACCGATCCACAAGCGCGGTTCGCCCTCCTGACGACTTGCAGCGTTGTTCTAGAGAGTTTTCGCCAACTGGCAATTCTGCTCACGCCCATCATGCCGACGCTGTCAACGCGCGCATTTGAGTTCCTGGGCGTTCGCCAACAATGCTGGTCCGACATTACGTCTTCTCTGCCTGCACAGCACGTTATCCACCCCTACAAACACCTCATGTCCCGAGTAGAAGAAAAGCAACTAGACGAGCTCTTCGGCCTGCTCCCTGACGGCACCGACAAATCCGCCAAGACACAGCCCGCACAAAAAGGCGCTGCCAGCGGCACCACTTCGAAGAAGTCCGCCGCACCAGCGCCTCAGCCCGATGCCACAGCAAAATCCGGTGAATTCATCAGCATCGATGACTTCGCCAAGGTCGATTTGCGCATTGCAAAAATCGTTAATGCAGAGCACGTTGAAGGCAGCGACAAATTGCTGCGCTTGACACTGGACGTCGGTGAAGTGGACACTTTGGGGCAGCCGCGTCTGCGCAATGTGTTCTCGGGGATCAAGTCTGCTTATGCGCCTGAAAACCTGATCGGACAATTCACCGTACTTGTTGCTAATCTGGCCCCGCGAAAAATGAAGTTCGGCGTCTCCGATGGCATGGTGCTTGCGGCGTCGGCCAAAGACGGGAACAATGCGGCAGGGCTGTACCTGCTCAACCCACACACCGGTGCCACTGCCGGAATGAAGGTAACGTGACCATAATGCTGGGTGCTTCTCGCACTGTATTTGAACAAGAGAAATACAAAATTCTCAAGGCCAGCTCGCGTGATGCGCCGGTGGTTTCGGCCCTGACCAAGGGCGACTGGTCGGAACGGGTGGCCATTTCGCAACGACGCAAAGTGGACAACCCGACACAGATTGCTGAAGACCTTCGCGCAGGCGGCGGGCTGGTGCTCTACCGCAGCAATTTGCCGGTGGCTGCGCTGTCGTACGTTCATGCGCGCGATGGCAGCTGGGAGCTGCGTCGCCTGGGTGTGACGCGCACCTACTCCGGTCGTGGATTCACGTCGCTGTTGCTCGACACGCTGGAAAAGCTGGCCAAAAAAGCGGAGGTTCGTTCGATACGGATTCCGGTGGAAACCTATTCGCCGCAGTACAAAGCGTACTTCGAAAAACTGGGTTTCAGCGTTGACGCAGATCGCACTTTTTCGACGATCTTCGCTGGTTCGTTGCAGCCGATCCGAATGCGCAAAGTCGTCAGCTAGATGGCTGCCCCGGTGGTCAATCAGCGGGTTGTTGCACCTTAGGCCAAGGCTGCCCATACCGCCATGATTTCCCTCGCGTTTCGGCCTCGACTGATCGACGAGCTGGCGGATTACAACTCAAGCAAATTTCGCGCGGATGTGCTCGCCGGCATCACGGTGGGCATCGTGGCGGTGCCACTGGCGATGGCGTTCGCGATTGCAAGTGGCGTGTCACCCGAACAGGGACTCATCACCGCCATCGTTGCCGGCTTTCTGATTTCGGCGCTGGGTGGCACGCGCCTGTGTATCGGCGGGCCGACCGGCGCGTTCGTGGTGGTGCTGTACGCCATCCTCGCCAAATACGGCTGGGCCAACTTGATGATCTGCACCATGATGGCGGGCTTCATGCTCATCGCGATGGGCCTGTTCAAGCTGGGCGCGCTGATTCGTTTTATCCCAAACTCGGTGATCATTGGCTTTACCAACGGCATCGCCGCGCTAATCGCGTTGTCGCAAATCAAGGATTTTTTCGGATTGCCGATTGCGGTGATGCCGGGCGAATTTTTCGGCATCGTCAAGGCGCTGGCATCCACTATTCAGCATGCCCACTGGCCCTCGATGCTGCTGGCGATTGCCTGCTTTCTGTTTCTCAGGTTTTGGCCGGCACGACTTTCGTCGTGGGTACCGTCGCCGTTTATCGTGCTGGTGGTCGCGACACTGGCCACCGTTTTTGCAGATACCCATATCGCGACCATCGGTTCGAAATTTGGCGACATCAAGGCCTCGATTCCGATGCCCGAACTTCCCGAGTTCACCGTAGAGCAACTGGGCAGCCTGATCCCGCCCGCGCTCGCCATCGCACTGCTCGCGGGCATCGAATCACTGCTCTGCGCAGTCGTCGCCGACAAGCACACCCAGGATCACGCGGATCCCAATCAGGAACTGATCGCGCAGGGCGTGGCCAATGTGATTTCTCCGCTGTTTGGCGGGCTGGCTGCGACCAGCGCGATGGCGCGCACCAGCGCCAACATTCGTAACGGTGCAAAAACACCCGTGGCGGGTTGCGTTCATGCGCTGACATTGCTGCTGGTGCTGCTCGTCGCGGCACCACTCGCCAAACACGTGCCGCTGCCCGCGCTAGCTGCGATCCTAATGTGGGTGGCGCTGAACATGGGCGAGTGGCGCGAATTCAAGGCGCTGCGGCAATACACGCCGATGCGAAACGCGACGCTGGTAAGCACATTTTTGCTGACTGTGTTGTTCGATCTGACCGTCGCGGTGGAGGTCGGCATGGTGCTGGCGACGCTGCTGTTGATCAAGCGATTGACTGAGGCTGCGAGCGTGCAACGCATCCACAATCTGGCCAAAGACACCGACGCGCCACCACTCGAATTGCCGGACGACGTGTCGGCGCTGCGTATTCGCGGCGCGCTATTTTTTGGCGTCACCGACAAGCTGGAGCGCGGCCTGTACAGCCTGCCGAAAACGCGCATCGTGGTGCTCGATTTTCTGGAAGTGATTTACCTTGATTCGACCGCGCTGGAAGTGCTGCGCGCGTTCAACAAAGCGGTGGTTGAGCGCGGCGGCAAGCTGGTGATTTATGGCTTAGCCACGCAGCCACGATCGCTCTTTGCGCGCACCGGATTTGATCGCGAAATCGGCCTGTCGCACGTGGTGGACACGCGTCGTCAGGCGCTGGAACTGGTCTTCGCGCAACGCACAATTTCGCACGCCACTTGAAATTTCGGTGACGCACAATAGGGCGTCCGTTCTGGCTTTCAAGAGGGTTGGGCAACTTCTAGGTGTTGACCTCAAATTGAGGTGACCCACCGCTTGAAAGCACCACCAGCACACTCACCTTCTGCTCTGCAAGCGCTGCACCATTCATTTCAGCGCAACCCCAATGAAGGAAATAGCAATGACTGGTTTTATTCGTTTTAATGGCAACCCGAATGTTCGCTGGAACTCGGTAGGTCTCCACGGTGGGCGTCACGCATCCGACGTAGATCGCGCTCTGGAATCGCTCGCTTCCCAAGTGTTCGGCACCGCCGCCCGTACTGAAACTACTGCGGTCGATCTGCGCGCCGACGTTCGCGAAACCACAACCGCGTACATCCTGCAACTCGACGTTCCTGGCGTCGCCAAAGAAGACATCACGGTGGACGTCGATGAGAAAACGGTTCGGGTTGAGGCCACGTTCAAGCGCGCGACGACAGAGGCCGTAGAAGGCGTCGCCGCCGAAACCGCCGTGCTGACTGAACGCGTGAACGGCGCAGCTTCACGCAACTTCCGTTTGCCGCAAGCGGTCGATGCGGAACAGGCAACAGCGCATCACGAGCACGGTGTGTTGACGCTAACGCTGCCGAAGAAAAACGCGACTACGCAGAAGCGTTTGGCGATTAACTAACTCGATTAGTTCGCCGCAGCGAAGAAAGCCCGGTTGCCTGCATCCGGGCTTTTTTATGTACAGCTTTTCAATGGCATTCCCAATTCAATTGGGCGTAGCGCATGATTAAGCTAAAAGTCAACTTACGGGCTTTTTAACCTCTATGCCCGTATCGGACGGACATTCCAGAAAAAAGCTGATTATGTTTTTACGGTCTCAGCGCCTTAATGGCGCTCACCTCGCCCACATCACTGCTGATAGCTGATGAAGCGACATGCGCGTTTCACATCGTTAGCAAGTTCAGGCCAGCCGTGTCTGCGTTTCGCTTGATCCTGTGAACAGAAATCGGTCAATGGTTGCAGTCATCGAAGGGGCGGCGACAGCGTGGCAATTTGTAGTGCAATGCCACTGCGACGCTACGGAAACGCCGTCCCGCAATTCGCGTTAAGGTTGTCGCGGATCGTCGGCCACGGCGTCGCGATTCCGGTACCCGCCGTAACCGCATTGCCGGTGATTCCAAGCATCGCACGCGTGAGGATCAGGCCCTCCACCGTTGCTAGCAATGGATTGAGGCCATTCATGCGCAGATCGCAGACGATGGGTGCCGGGCTCACCGTAAAACTCAGGCTCGCGGTCGCGGCGTTGAACGTTCCGTTACCCGCCTGATTCGCCTCAATCGTGCAGGTGCCTACGATGACGCCGGTCACCGTGCCGCCGCTGATGGTGCAGACCGAAGGCGTGGTGCTGGTCAGGGTGACTGGCACCAAGCCCTTGTCAGAGGTCGCGCTCAGACTACCGCTGCTGCCTGGGGTGAGGCCGGGCGCAGTGCCAAAAATCAGGGATTGGCTACCACCCGTGACAAAGATGCTTTGCGTGACCTGAGGCGCAGCGAGGAAATTGCCATTACCACCCTGATTGGCGGCGATGACGCAGGGTCCCGTTGCGACCGCGGTGATCAGGCCAGACGTGAGATTCACCGCACAGGCAGCGCTTGAAGTGGTGTAGCTCACGGCGAGGCCGGACGATGCCACAGCGGTAATCGTCGCAGTCCCGCCTGTCCCAAGTGCAGGAACGGAGGTGAAGCTGATCGTCTGACTGGCGATGCCAACCGTCAGGCTTTGCGTGACCTGCGGTGCGGCGTTGTAGTTGCCGTTACCCGGCTGATCGGCAGCGATGACGCAGGCACCTGCGGTAACCGTGTTGACCAGCCCGGTGCTCGCGTTGACCGTACAGGCGGGGCTCGCAGTGCTGTAGATTACAGGCAGGCCCGACGTTGCCGTGGCGGTGACCGTGCCCGTGCCGCCGTATACAAGCGTGGGTGGTGCGCCAAAGCTGATGCTTTGACTGGCCGTGCCGATGGTGATCGTTTGCGTCACCTGCGGAGCCGCGAGGAAGTTGGGGCTTCCCCCCTGATCAGCGGCGATGACACACGAGCCTAAGGTGACCACGGTGACCAACCCAGAGCTCGCATTGACCGTGCACGCAGAGCTGGCGGTGCTATAGCTCACCGGCAAACCCGACGTTGCGATCGCCGTGACTGTGCCGCTGCCGCCGAACACAAGGGTCGGGGGTGGGCCGAAGCTGATGGTCTGGTTGCTCACGCCAAGGGCCACCATGGTGGAACGGCTGGCGAGGCCGTTGACGATCACGGTCAACAAATATTCACCCTTGGGCAGGCTGCTGGGCACCGGCGCGCTCTGATAGCTGGTGGGAGAGCGCGTCGAGTTGGTGGCCGACGATACCCACGCGAGTTGATCATTGTCGACGCGGCGCAATTGCAGCAGCGGATAGTTAGTCGAGCTGCTGTTAGTGGCGCCGCCCGAGGCTTCGCTGTCGCCATTGAAGCCAGTGCCGGTGACGTTGATGCTGGTGGCGGGCAGGACTGGATTGGTCGCGGTAGTGACCACGGGACGGCGCGCATCGGCAATGCCGAGGTCTTCGAGATAGAGTTCTGCACTGTTCGCGGGAATGCCGGTGCCATCGTTACCCCCAGCTAACAACACCTGACCCGACGGCAAGAGGGTGGCGGTGTGCGCTCTGCGAGGCGTGGCCAAATTGCCCGCACTGCTCCAGCTGTTGCTGGCCGGCGCGTATATCACGGCGCTGTTCACACCCGTGCCGGAGACGTAGACTCCGCCGCCTGCAACCAGTACTTTGCCTGACGGCAGCACTGTGCTGGTATGCGCGCTGCGGGTGCCGGTAAAGCTGCCCGCTGGGCTCCACGAATTTGTGGCCGGGTCATACAGCTCGGCGCTATTCAAGTCGCTACCGTTTGTCGCGCCGCCGGCAACCAGCACTTTGCCCGATGGCAGCAGGGTGGCACTGTGCGAATCACGCGCGGTGGCGAGTGTGCCCGCCGCGGCCCAGCTGTTGGTAGCAGGGTCATAGAGCTCGGCGCTGCTGAAGCTGCTGCCTAAACCGTCCGTCCCGCCCGCAACGAGCACCTTGCCCGAGGGCAGGAGGGTGGCGGTATGTTGGGCGCGATCCGCGGTCATGTTGCCGGCGCTGCCCCAGGTGTTGATGGCCGGGTCGTATAGCTCTGCGCTAGCCGCACCGCCATAACCGCCGACGACTAACACCTTGCCCGAAGGCAACAGGGTAGCGGAGTGGTAGAAGCGCGTTGAGATCATGCTCGCGACGCTTGTCCAGCTGCTGTTGCCAGGGTTATAGAGCGCCACCAGCCGCAACCTCCCCCCTGTCGCTCCCCCTGAATCCTGGCCACCAGCCACCAGCACCTTGCCCGAGAGCAGCAGCGTGGCGCTAACCCCTTCGCGACCAAGGCTACCCAGACTGGCCGTCGCACTCCACGTATTACTGGCGGGGTCATACAGCGCGGCGCTGCCTATGCCCCCTATGATGCCGCCCCCGCCCACAATGAGTACCTTGCCCGAAGGCAGCAAACTGGCGGCATGCGATGCGCGTGCCGTCGTGAAGCTTCCAGCAGCACTCCAGCTACTGTTGGCGTAGTCATAGAGCTCCGCGCTGCTCAAAGTGGTGCCGTTGCCGCCCGGTGGGCCTACACCTGCCGCGACCAGCACCTTGCCTGAAGGTAGCAAGACGGCCGCGTGCAAGTGGCGCGCCGTTACGAGCGGGCCAGCGCTACTCCAGGTACTGCTAGCCGGGTCAAAGAGCTCCGCGCCATTCACAAATGAGCCGTTGAATCCTCCAGCGACTAGGATCTTGCCGGAGGGAAGCAACGTGGCGCTGTGTTGAAAGCGCGTCGTGGCAAGGTTGCCCGCGCTGCTCCAGGTATTGCTGGCCGCGTCATAAAGCTGTGCGCTGTTCAGGTAGGTGCTGGGTGTGACAAGTCCGCCCGCTACCAACACGTTGCCCGAGGGCAGAAGCGTGGCGCTGTGGCCATAGCGACCGGTGGTGAAGCTGCCTCCGCTACTCCAGCTGTTACTGGCAGCGTCATAGAGTTCAGCGCTGTTCAGACTGACGCCGCCGCCGAGCCCGCCAGCGACCATCACGTTGCCGGAAGGCAGCACGGTGGCGGTGTGCTGTTGGCGGGCGGTGGTGAGGCTGCCAGCGCCGCTCCAGGTACTGCTTGCCTGGTCATAAAGCTCGGCGCTAATAATGGCCGCGCCGTTGTTTCCGCCAGTGACCAGTACCTTGCCGGAGGGGAGCAGGCTGGCAGTGTGCAAGTTGCGCGCGGTGGTGAGGCTGCCTGCGCTGCTCCAGGTATTGCTGGTCGGATCAAAGAGTTCGGCACTGTTGAAATACGACGTGCCGTTGTATCCACCAACGACCAACACTTTGCCCGAAGGCAGCAGGGTCGCCGTGTGGTTGTAGCGGGCCACGGTGAGGCTGGCGGCGGCGCTCCACGTATTGCTGGCGGGATCATATAGTTCCGCGCTACTCAACGCGCTGCCGTTAAGCCCTCCGACGAGCAGCACCTTGCCCGAAGGCAGTAGCGTGCTGCTGTGAGCCCTCCGTGCCGCGCCGAGGCTTACGGTCGAACTCCAGCCAGTAGCCTCGGCGGTGACGCTCATGCCGAGCAGCACGCAGGCGAGCGCCGCAAGCCATCCGGAGCGATGTGGTGACGACCGTGGCAAACACGCGTTGAAGTACGCAAGAACTGACGCAAGCATGGAACGACCCCTCAATTGACCGCTATCCGGCAGCGACAGGTTGGTCGTCCGTAATGCGCATCTTTATAAGTAAAGTAGCCAAGGCCTGCTGTGCCCGTGCGACGCCCGACTCTATGCACGAAATCGGTCAATCGCTGCACTGCATGCGATTGAATTTGCCAGTCTGGTGACGGGAGCAGCTTTTTCTCGTGGCTCCCATTCTGCAAGGGGGTAGTTCGTCGCGCTCGCGTTGGTGCTACCGCCAGAGGCTTCGCTGTCGCCGCTAAAGCCGGTGCCGGTCAGCGTGATGCTGCTGCCCCGGTGTGATTGGGCTATTGACGCTCGCGATCACTGGGCGGCGGCTGTCGTTGATGCCGAGGTCGTACAGGTAGAGCTGGGGGCTGTTCAGCACGCCGCTGGCGTTGCCTCCGCCCCTGACCAGTGCACGGCCTGAGGGCAGCAGCGTGCTCGTATGCAGTAAGGGTTTCACCGAAAAGTCGCTTTCAGTTTCATACTGAAATTTATGCTCAGTCTGTCCGTCTGCCGCTACTTTTTCCGCGTCCGCGCCAGCACTTGCGCGAGGAATGCCGCCGTGTGCGAGCCTTCGGCTTTCGCCACCGTTTCCGGTGTGCCGCAGGCGACCACGGTGCCGCCGCCGTCGCCGCCCTCCGGCCCCATGTCGATCAGCCAATCCGCGGTTTTTATGACATCGAGATTGTGTTCGATGACGACCACCGTGTTGCCATGATCGCGCAGTCGATAGAGCACTTTCAGCAGCAGATCAATGTCGGCGAAGTGCAGCCCGGTCGTCGGCTCGTCGAGGATGTAAAGCGTGTTGCCGGTGTCGCGTGTGGAGAGTTCTAGCGCGAGCTTGACGCGTTGCGCTTCGCCACCCGACACCGTCGTCGCGGACTGGCCGAGACGGATGTAGCCCAAGCCCACTTCAAACAGCAAATTCACTTTCGCGGCAATCGCGGGCACCGGCGCGAAGAAGTCGCGCGCGACCTCGACGGTCATGTTCAGCACTTCAGAAATATTTTTGCCGCGATACTGAATGTCGAGCGTTTCGCGGTTGTAGCGCTTGCAGTGGC
>JANXNO010000285.1 GCA_025354075.1 Burkholderiales bacterium
GGCTCGACCCGAACGGAAAATTGCGCTGGGTGGAAATCCTTGCGTATCGCGAAAGCCACGGCTACGAAGTTCGACTCCCCGCGTGGCGCAAGCAGTTTGTTGGCAAAGACAAACGCGACAAACTGCGTGTGTCTGAGGACATCAACAACATCAGTGGCGCCACCATGAGCGCAACCCACGTCACCGACGGCGTTCGCCGCATTGTGTTTGCGGTGGATGCGTTGAATGCGTTGGGGCGTTTGCAATAGGCGATTTGGCTCGAATTTCTTGTGCCCGCACTCATGCCAGTTGTCACCCATCGACGCGCCAAACCGTTGCTCGGCACACTTGTCGCAATCCACGCAAATAGCGCAAGCTCTGATAGCGAGGCCGTTTTCGTTGCTGCAACTGATGCGGCCTTCGCGCGAATCGCACACATCCATCGCGTCATGAGTTTTCATGAGCCGACCAGCGACCTGCAAGCGATTGCCCGTTGCCGGTCAGGCGAGCATTTGCAAGTCGATCAAGACACCTGGAATGTGTTGCAACTCGCGCTAAACATTGAGCGCGACAGCGATCAGATTTTTAATCCCACAGTCGCGCCGACGATGGTTCGCAATGGCTTGTTGCCGCCCCCGGCCAATGCCTGCAATGCACCGGCTACATCAACGCTTGCCCGCAGCATTTGCCTAAGCGAATCGTGCGTCGTAGAAGTGTTGCAACCGGTCTGGATTGATTTGGGTGGCATCGCTAAAGGCTACGCGGTTGATGTGGCGACCCGCACTTTGATTGAGCACGGCGTGAACAGCGGTATCGTCAACGCTGGCGGCGATCTCTGCGCATTTGGTAACGCTGAACACCGCATTCACGTTCGCCATCCTTCAAATCCCGGTCAACGAATTGCAATCGCTAATCTTTGTGAATTGAGCTGCGCGACCAGCGGGGACTATTACGTGACCCACCCAAAGGCACGCACCACAGCGGTGCAAACAGCCATCATCGGCGTCCGCACACCGCGAGCTGAACAGCACGCTTCGGTGACCGTTATCGCCCCGCTGTGCGCCGTCGCTGATGCGCTTACCAAGGTGATCTGGCTTGCGGGTATCGACAGCGCAATCAGCCGCACTTTACTCGCCCGATACGAGGCACAATCCGTGGCGCTGGATGTCCACGGTGCAGCCACTTACGCGTAGCGTGCGCGCCTCACCAGCGCCGACAGCGCGCTCGTCGCGTCCGCTAGTGGGTGACGCGTCGTCGCGCGCAGGGACGCCACATGAAGCTCCATCAACGGCTCCCACGTGTCTAGCCAATGCGACACGGTGTCGGCTAACTGGCTGTGCGTCGGCAGATCAACCAAAAACGCTTTCAGGTGTGTCACGATGGCCGCTGCGAGGCGCGGGCACTCGTGGCTGTCGGCCTTTTCGACGGCGTAGCGGCTCATGAGTTCGACGATCCACGTCAGGCGGTCAGGCGCGCTGTAAGCAGCAAGGCTTACGTGAATTTGTGGGTTGGGCATGGCGGGGGCTCCCTCAGAAATAGAAATAGCAATAAAAACGTTTTCAGCGCGCACTCCAAGGTGATAAACAATATTAGCAAACTTATTGCGAAGTATTCGCATTTGCAGTAATATTCCTGCATTGGTTCATTTCGACGCGTTTTGCTACACAAAGCCGATTGCCGCTCAACGTTTGACACTCCCTTCGCCTAGACACATCAACACTCTACGAACTTGCCCATCCATGTCCGATCATCAGCCACAGCCCAGCGCGGCATTGCGAGTCTCCGTTGAGAGTGGCGCGCCGTCGCGTGGCACGCTGACGCTCGGTGCAGGACGCAGCTCAGGTGAAACGCGGGGCATCGCACCGCGCGCGGTGACTGCAACGCAGCGTATGGCAAGCAGCGCTGCGGCGGTCGACACTGTGCCGTTGAAACGTCTGACCGCAGGTCGCAAAGCCTTGAAGATTGCTCACGCCGGTGAAACGTATTTGCTAAGTGTTACCAAAGCCAACAAACTCATGTTGACCAAGCCCGTAACGGGTGAAAAAGCGCCCGCCGACGCCAAGGTCTAGCCAGTTACCGCCAACTAGCCAAGCCGGATTCGCACTCCCTGGCACTAGCCCGTTGGCACCCTTACCGTCGTTGTTACGCTTGTAGGAGCCGCTCCTACAAAGCATCTCCACACGCCGCCGCACTCGCCCAGGCCCACTGGAAGTTGTAGCCACCGAGCCAGCCGGTGACGTCCATCACCTCGCCGATGAAGTGCAATCCGGCCACGGCTTTCGCCTCCATCGTCTGCTGCGATAGTGCCCTGGTGTCGACACCGCCCAACGTCACTTCCGCCTTTTTGTAGCCTAACGTGCCGGATGGTAACAACCGCCACACTTTCAACTGCGTCGCCACCTGATCCAGCTCCGCGCGTGTCCAGTTGTTGATGGCCTTCACGCCAGCGTCGGGTGCGTGCGCCTTCGCCCACGCGTCGGCCAAGCGTTGCGGCACATGCTCGGTCAGCGCCTTTGCGAACGACGTAATCACCGGGCGACGCGCGCGCAATTCGTTGAGCCACGCCGCAGCATCGACCCCCGGCAAAAGATCAAACGCAACATGATTTCCCGGCTGCCAGTAATTGGAAATCTGCAACACTGCGGGGCCCGATAATCCGCGATGTGTGAGCAGCGCCGCCTCGCGAAATTCCACGCTACTTTG
Organism: Burkholderiales bacterium; assembly: GCA_025354075.1. GTDB lineage: Bacteria > Pseudomonadota > Gammaproteobacteria > Burkholderiales > Casimicrobiaceae > Casimicrobium. The sequence continues at coordinate 2,683 of JANXNO010000285.1, forward strand.
ATCGCAACTCGCGACCGTGTCAAAGCTCACGCCCGACAAAAGCCCATAGCGCTCAAGCTCCGGCGCATCCAGTGCGAGCGGCACCAAGCCTGCTGACAGTGGCGTCAACGGCACCTCAAACTGCTTCGCGATTTCATAGCCAAACGCCGTCGCGCCGGTCGCGGGAATCGACAGCCCGCCCGTCGCGATCACCAGCTTCTCGGCTCGCATTTCGCCCGCAGACGTAGTCAACCGATAGCCCCCATCGCGCGCAATCGACGCCACGGTGACCGGATGCAAAATCTGTACGTTTGAGTGGGCACATTCGTCCACCAGCATGTCGATAATCTGCTGCGACGACTCATCGCAAAACAATTGGCCGAGCGTCTTTTCGTGAAAAGAAATGCGATGTTTCGTTACCAGAGCAAGGAAATCCTGCGGCGTAAATCGAGCGAGCGCAGAGCGACAAAAATGCGGATTTTGCGACAGAAAATTCGCAGGACTCGTGCCAATGTTCGTGAAATTGCACCGCCCGCCGCCCGAGATGCGAATCTTCTCGCCGATAGTTTCTGCATGGTCAATCAGTGCGACCCTGCGTCCGCGACGTCCGGCCCGCGCCGCGCAAAAAAGCCCGGCAGCGCCAGCACCGATAATGATTGCGTCAAAGTGTTGTGTCATAGCATTCTGTAAGTGATCACTGCCAAGCGTAACCCGTCGAATGCACCACCGGATATGAACATGATGACAGCTCCCTTGCAACACCCGCTCGGTAGCCGCGTCACATGAGGCTTTTACTACCTCCGCCGCTGGTCGTTTTGCTGTTTGCCGGGTTGATGTGGCTCGTCGCTCGCACGTTGAACTTTGACCGCTTTGCGTGGCCGTTGCAAGTACCGCTAGCGGTTGCGTTTCTGGTAGTGGCTGTCGCGCTGATGACGGTGGCAGCGACGGCATTTGTCCGCCATAAAACGACGGTCAATCCCATGAAACCCGCCCGCGCATCGCGTTTGATCACCACCGGTATTTTCTCGCTGTCACGCAATCCCATTTATCTGGGTGACGTGCTGTTGTTGGCGGCGCTCGTGATTGCGCTGGGTCACGCTATAAATTTTCTGCTGCTGCCCCTATTTGTTCTCTACATCAACCGGTTTCAGATTGCACCGGAGGAGGCCGCATTGACAAAACTGTTTGGTGCGCCGTACACCGCCTACCTGGCGCAGGTTCGGCGCTGGATTTAACGACCCGACGTTCGCGCTTCACCAGCTTAAAAATGACGCTCCTGACACCTACGTTGCCATTCCCATTAACGTTGCCACTCACCCGTCGCGCCAACGGTCTCGACACGCTGCGCGCTGCCGCGATTGCGCTCGTCTTCACATATCACTACATGGTGTTCGTCAGTCGCGAGCCGACCTTTGGCTGGCTGAGTACTGTGGGTTGGGTGGGCGTCGATTTATTTTTTGTGTTGAGCAGCTATCTGATTGCCAACCGGATTTTCTCGGGCATTGCGAAGGGGTGGCAGTTGTTGCTGGCGTCGTTTTACGCACGCCGGGCGTTACGAACGTTGCCGGTCTTTTGGGTAGTGCTCGCGTTGTATTTCATTTTTCCAACGGTGATGGGCGGCAAAACGCCACCACCATTGTGGACGTTTCTCACCTTCACGCAAAACATCCCGTTGCAACCGGGCACCGCGTTTTCGCATGCATGGTCGCTGTGCATTGAAGAGCAGTTTTATCTGCTGCTGCCGCTGATATTGGCGGCGGGCGTTCGCTTGCGTGGCAGCATGGCGCAGGGCTGAGCGTTGCTGTTAGCGTTGCTGGCGTTGGGCATCGTCGCGCGCGGTGTTTTGTGGCAGGACTACGGGCGCGAAGCAGGGGGGCAGATCAATAGCTACCCCCCGAATATTGACTACGCGACGCTGCGTCGGTTCGACGAATTCTTGCCTGGTGTCGCGGTGGCGATGGTGAAGAATTTCAATGCGCCGCTGTGGGCACGAATCGCGCAACACGGCCAGCGATGGCTTGCGGCGGGCGTACTGGCCACATTGGTCATGCTCACGCCGGTAGTCAACGCGTATTACTTCGACGACTATGGCTACGGTTTTTTCATGACGACCTTTGGCTATTCGCTGGTCGCCTGTGCGTTTGCCGTGCTGGTGGTGGCCGCCCTGAGCCCCGCATCAATGCTGTATCGCGTGCGCATCCCGGGGGCCTATCAGCTCGCCCTGTGGTCGTACTCGACCTATTTGTCGCATAAGGCCGTCGGGTTCATCCTGCAGCGTCAGCTCCAGCCGATTGAGCCGTCATCGTTGGGGTTGCTGGTGGCAGTAACGATCACGTCGGTCGCTGTCGGCTGGCTGCTTTATCAGTTTGTCGAAACGCCATTTATGGCGATCCGCAATCGGCGATTTCCGACGAGTTTTGCCAGCGATGCGCAGCGTCCGAAGCTGGTAGCGTCGTGAACGACGGATTTTTCATTGGCTTTTTCCTGAAACTGCCATTCCAATTGGGCATAGATGCAAAATATGCCAAATGTCGACTTTAGTTGATTTTGTTGCCTATGCCCATGCTGATTGGGCGTTACAGAAAAAAGCTGAATGAGCCATCCGGTAAAATTATTGTCTGTGAATCCACCGTCTAATCACCTTCGCTGTGTGCTCTATGCCATGCGCACGATTGTTCGCGTCCTGCCCGCGCTCGGTAGTGAAAAAGATCACTTGCACCCACCGTCCGGCCTGAGCTTCAAGCATTTCGCTGTGGCGGGCGTCATTTGTGCGGTGTTGCTGGTGTCGAGCCTGATCCTGTTGGTGACGGTGGTGCTCGGTTTCGTCGTCCCCGCCCGTGCCCGTTAATTACCTCGCCAACCTGACGGCGATCACGCGGTCGCAGCGTGCTAATTTGCACCTGGGCGTTGCGCTCACTTTCGTCGCCGGCGCGTTGAACGCAGGCGGCTTTCTGGCCATTGGCCAGTACACGTCACACATGACCGGCATCGTTTCCGCCGCCGCCGACGACCTGGTGCTTGGCAAGGCAGCGCATGCCATTGCCGGGCTACTATCGCTGGGCGCGTTCATCGCGGGCGCGATGACCACCGCGCTGATGGTCAACTTTGCCAAACGCACGGCGTCAAGCGCTACCTACACCGCGCCGCTGGTGCTGGAAGCCGCGCTGCTGCTGGTGTTTGGGCTGGTCGGTGCGAGCCTTAAATTGCACGAATTCATCAGCGTTTCGCTCACCGCCATATTGCTGTGCTATGTCATGGGCCTGCAAAACGCGCTGGTCACCAAAATTTCCAACGCAGAAATTCGCACCACCCACGTCACCGGCCTCGTTACCGATCTTGGTATCGAACTCGGGCGGCTGGTGTACTGGAACCGCACCCGACAGGCCATCACGCCGCTGGTGCGCGCCAATCGTGCCAAGCTGCGCGTCCTCAGCGCGCTGATCGGTGCTTTTGCGCTTGGCGGCGTGATCGGGGCGATGGGCTTCAAGTACGTCGGCTACGTGTCGACGGTGCCGTTGGCGGTGCTGCTGCTGGTGGTGTCCGCCGCGCCGTTCTTCCGGCGGGTACCGCAGGCGAGCGCTTAGCGACGATTAGCAAAGTTTTGCTAGGCTGTGGAGCGCTTGCTCCAGTCGATTTGCAGCAAGCACTATCTTTTTGCACCGCAACATGACAGAATGCACGGCTTGCTTGAGAAAGCATGAAATGTTCGCTGATTAGTGCATCGCCCCGCATAGTCCTGAACGCCCACCGAAAGGTGCGTAGTTTCAGCGACGCAGAACGCAAAAAAGCCACCGCAAGCTGCAAAGCATGTGTTTCCGGTTTTAGTCATGTTCCGTTTGTTGGTCGACGCGTTTGTCTTCGTATTCGATCAACACACGTCCTTAATTTTTTTGAAGGTTGCGGCCACACGCCATGCTCTGTGCATTGTGTTGCCGCAAGAATAGACATGAGTTTGCAAAACCAACACGATATCGAAAATAACATTGACGCGACACCTGATTTGGTGCTCTCGCAAATTGATTCCGCCCAGGATTTCTCCAACCTCGACGACGACACTGGCGTTGAGCTGGCTCCGCTGACCGGCTTTGCCGCGCTGCACCTGAATCCTGCGCTGCTGCAAGCGGTTGCAGAACTCGGCTACACCGAGCCCACCCCTGTTCAATTACAAACCATCCCCAACGCCCTCGCAGGCGGCGACTGGATGGTCTCCTCCCAAACCGGTAGCGGCAAAACCGCGGCGTTCCTGTTGCCCGCGCTGCACGCGCTGCTCGAAACCCCGGCGATGTCCAAGGGCGAGCAGGCTGCACGCAAACATCGCGCTGGCGCATCGCCGCGTGTATTGATCCTCTGCCCAACCCGCGAACTCGCAGCGCAAGTCGCTGAAGAAGCGATCAGCCTGGTGCGTTTCGTACGCGGCATTCGTATCGCCAACGTTGTTGGCGGCACTGCGTTCGGCAAACAACTGATGGACCTTCGTGGTGCCAATCTGGTCGTCGCAACGCCTGGTCGTTTGCTCGACTTGAATCGCAACGGTCAGATCGATCTCGACTGCGTGCAGACGCTGGTCGTTGACGAAGCCGATCGCATGCTCGACCTCGGCTTCTCGGAAGATCTCGAAGCGATTCACGTTGCCACCCAACGTCGTGAACGCACGATGATGTTCTCGGCAACCTTCGCGCCCCGCGTGATGCAGCTTGCTGCTGCCGTCATGCGTAACCCGAAACGTATCGAATTGGCGACCGCCCAGGACGCGCATCAAAACATCGAGCAGCGTCTGCATTGGTATGACGACATGACGCACAAGAATGCGATTCTTGAGCATTATTTGCAAGACGAAACGATGGATCAGGCCGTGATCTTCACCGCCACGCAAATCGAAACCGACGAGCTGGCCGATGAGCTACGCGGCGCGGGTTATGCGGCTGCGGGCCTGCACGGCGCGATGCCACAAATGATTCGTACCCGTCGTCTGAAATCACTGCGCGATGGCACCATCAAAGTGTTGATCGCAACTGACGTTGCCGCTCGCGGCATCGACGTGCCATCGATCACCCACGTGATCAACTATGGCCTGCCGATGAAACCAGAGGATTACATCCATCGCATCGGTCGTACTGGTCGCGCTGGCAAGAGTGGCTTGGCCATTACGCTCGCGGGCTTCCGTGATCGTTACAAAATTCGCAACATCGAGCGCTTCACACAGCAGCGCATCGACGAGGCCGTCGTGGCCGGTCATGAGCCACAGAACAAACCACCTGCAGCAGGCGGTGGTTATGGCGGTGGAGGCGGTGGGGGCTACGGTGGCGGCGGCGCAGGTCGCGGCTATGGCGGCGGCGGTGGCGGTTATGCCGGTGGTGGCAATCGCGGTGGTTATGACCGTGGCAATGCCGGTGGCAATCGTGGATTCGGCGGCGGCAATGCGGGCGGCGGCGGGTTTGGCAACAGCGGTGGTAACGCCGGCGGTGGCGAGCGCTCGTTTGATCGGGCACCCCGTCCGTATGCACCAGCGCCAATAGCTGATGCTGCACCACGTTCATTTGATCGCGCGCCGGTTGATCGTACGCGTTATGGCGAAGAT
>JANXNO010000304.1 GCA_025354075.1 Burkholderiales bacterium
CCACGAGCTGCTTGCGCCATTCGGTGATCTGATTCGGGTGCAGTTCAAACTGGCTTGCCAGTTGCGCAATAGTTTTGTCCTCACGCAACGCCGCAAGCGCTACTTTGGCCTTGAAACCCGCCGTGAACTTGCGACGCGTCTGCTTCGCTAATTTCGTACTCATCTCTGAAAACTCCTGAATTTCGCTAGCCTACGCCAGCTTCGTTTAACTCAGTGTTTCCACCTTAACCCGTTGTCTAAATTTGTGGGGCCACTTCTCAAGCATGCTTCGACGTGTGCCAAAAAATCCAAGCATATCGATCCGGTGCGTTCGGTAGAACCACTTCTCTTACAAAGCAGCGCCTACGACCCCTACAACGCGAGGCGCGTATCCACTCCATCAGCGCCACCGGTATAGACGCTCACGGGGGGCATTTAAAGCACGCCCTGCCATACCAACTGATATGGACGAGGATGTGGTTACCTCCGATGCGGCGATCACTCCGGGCATTTCGCTGGCAACTTCGCTTAAAAACAGAATGAAATAATTGATAGTGCCGCTACTGCCAACGCTAGGTACATTTCAAAGTTGGATCTGCTTGATCGTGTCCTGCGCTGCAGGCAACTTCAGTTTATCGATGTCTGTATTCTGTATTTCCCGAGCGTGAAGTGTGTCGCGAAACGACGGCTAGAATTTGAAACGTACCAACGTATGGCTACCGAATAATTTCGTGCCGCAATAGGCCATCAGCGGCTCTCAGCTACATCAGGATTAACTTTGGACTATTTGACCAGGATTTTGAACGCCAAAGTTTATGACGTGGCAATTGAAACCTCATTGACACATTCAGCGCTCCTGTCAAACCATACGGACAATACTGTATTGATTAAGCGGGAGGACGAACAACCGGTGTTTTCGTTCAAACTGCGGGGCGCATACAACAAAATGGCGCATCTCAGCGCAAAGCAGATGGCTGCCGGAGTTGTCACAGCCAGCAGCGGTAACCATGCACAAGGCGTTGCGTTGGCCGCGCAGAAGCTTGGCATCGAAGCGATCATTGTCATGCCTGCCACCACGCCCGCCATAAAAATTGACGCCGTGAGATCAAGGGGCAGTAAGGTCGTGTTGCACGGGGAATCGTATTCCGATGCTTACGATCACGCGCAAAAACTTGTTGCATCCGAAAAGAAGGTATTTATCCCTCCGTACGATGATCCTCATGTGATCGCGGGGCAGGGAACAATCGGACTTGAGATACTGCGACAACATCAAGGATATATCGACGCAATATTTGTTGCAGTGGGCGGCGGCGGACTAATTTCAGGCATAGCCGCATACGTCAAGGCAGTACGCCCGGGTACGAAAATTATCGCCGTTCAATCGGTCGATTCTTCTGCAATGGTCGAATCGCTAAGCGCAGGACGTCGGATCAAGCTCAAAACCGTTGGCCTTTTCGCTGACGCGATTGCGGTGAAACAGGTTGGTGTTGAAACCTTTCGTCTATGCCAGCAGTTTGTTGATGATTCCGTTCTCGTTACAAACGATGAAATCTGCGCCGCTATTAAAGACGTTTATACCGACTGCCGTTCCATCTTGGAGCCTGCTGGCGCTGCGTCGATCGCCGGACTAAAAAAATATGTGACGAAACACCGACTCCGAGGCAAAACGCTGGTGGCGGTCGCATGCGGCTCAAACATGAACTTCGACAGACTGCGTTTCGTCGCTGAACGCGCCGTTGTAGGTGAGTCGCGAGAGGCACTGTTAGCCGTATCGCTATCTGAAAAACCAGGAAGTTTTAGAGCATTTTGCGCTCTGCTAGGCAGCAGGGCCGTTACAGAATTCAATTATCGTTTTGCTGGCGGGTTGACCGCGCACGTTTTTGTTGGGGTAGAGGTCGCAAAAAAAAGCGATGCACAAGACCTTATTAGAGAGTTCAAACGCGCCGGGATGGACGCTGTTGACCTCACGGACAACGAACTGGCGAAACTGCACGTACGCCATTTGGTGGGTGGGCATGCTTCCCAAGCGCTAGGCGAACGCATGTTCCGATTCGATTTTCCTGAGCGCCCGGGTGCTCTGGCGCAATTTTTGCGTTCGATGGACGATAGCTGGAACATCACATTGTTTCACTATCGTAATCACGGTGCCGACACTGGTCGTGTGCTTGTTGCTATTGAAGTGCCCGCAGGCGATCTTCGTCAGTTTTCTGACTTTTTACGTCAGATTACCCGTTTGGGGTATTCGTGGATAGAGGAAACGGACAATGTGGCGTGCAAATTTTTTCTAGGCACGACTCAGGCGCTTTAATCAGGTCTTGTGGGCCGTGTGAAGCTGGTTTGACGGAGCGAAAGTTACGCAAACGCCAATGTCGTTGTAGCGCGCCTACATCGGTAGGCAAGTCGAAATAAAAAACGAGGTATCCGATGCAAAGCTGTACAAGCCGTGGCAGACTACATGACGATGTACTTTCTCTAGCAGTACGGTCATATATATGACAGAACTTAATTCTGCAACCTCTGATGTCGACGGCTTGAAAGTCATGGTGATTGACGACAGCAACACCATTCGCCGAAGCGCCGAGATATTTTTGCTGCAAGCGGGTTGCCATGTCATATTGGCAGAGGATGGTTTCGATGCGCTCGCAAAAATCGCTGATCATCGGCCAGATGTTATTTTCGTGGACATAATGATGCCACGCTTGGACGGATACCTGACGTGCGCACTTATAAAGAAAAATGCAAAATTTAAAGCGACGCCTGTAGTTATGCTTTCCTCGAAAGACGGATTGTTTGACCGCGCCCGCGGCCGCATGGTTGGCTCCGATCAGTATCTCACCAAACCTTTCACTAAAGAAAGTCTAATTTCTGCTGTGGCGTCCTTCGCAGGTCAAAAATCAAGTTAGGTAAAACTATATGTCAGTAAGAAAAGTTCTGGTGGTGGACGATTCTCCGACCGAACGCCATGCCATCTCGGAAATATTGCGAAAAGCAGGCTACGAAGTCAATACCTGTGACAGTGGAGAGGAGGCCGTTGTGCAGTCCAAAGCACTGCTGCCCGATCTAATCTTGATGGATGTTGTTATGCCGGGCCTTAACGGATTTCAGGCCACGCGTGTAATCGCCAGAGACGAGATTACAAAGCACATTCCCGTGATAATTTGCACCACAAAAAGTCAGGAAACGGACAAGATATGGGGGCTTCGACAGGGTGCTCGAGACTATGTAGTTAAACCCATCCTCGCAAGCGATCTGCTTGAAAAAATTGGCAGGCTGGACTAGGGCGATAGACATGACGTGGTTCAAATCGACTGTTAGGTTCCCCGTTTGTGGTTTAGACGCGTCAGTTTTGTTGGCGTCGGGTGGCTTGTTGGTCTTGAGCGCGCGAGGTTTGTGTGGCGCGTGACCGCAACCGTCTTCGCGACTTCCAGCAAGCCTTGGCGGAACGTCTGCGAGTCGCGGCCGAATTGCCTCAACGCCAGTCGCGATTAGCGGTTCAGGTTGGTGATCGAGGATATTTACTGAACTTGGACGACATATCTGAAGTGGCGCCGATAGGTGAAATCACAGCAGTTCCGTCCACGCAGTTATGGTTTATGGGCGTGACCAACGTGCGAGGAACTTTGTACGCAGTCAGTGACTTTGCGGCTTGGCTGGCATTGCATACAACGTCTGACATTGGTGCCAGACGCCTTATCCTTCTGGGGCAGCGGCTTGCAAAGCTGAGGGCGGGGCTTGTGGTCACGCGAGTTGTTGGTCTGCGCCTGTTAGATGAAATGAAACCGCACGCAATAGCGCTTCGACGAAGTTGGGAAATATCTTCGTGGCTAGACAGGGATGGCGTGGGTTGGGTAGAAGTAGATCTTGAGCAACTCGCGTTGGACGCTGAGTTCTTACAAGTTGTTCGCTGAGAATATTTAAAGGTTGGGGCTATGAAGCTAAAGTTAGGTAAAGTCTTCAAGGGCAAAGCATCGGGCAGGATTGCGGATATCCCGACGGTGGTCGCGGCTCCGCTCGCCGGGGACACCGGCATGGCTAGTGCGTACGACCCGACGCGTGCTGTTTCGGTGGTGGAGCAACTGCGGGCCGCCGCCAGGGGCGGCAAAGCTGTCAGGCAACTGCCTTTAATCGGACACCTTTCAACGGCAAAACAGTTCCAGTACCTCGGCGCGGCGCTGGTTACATCATTTGTTTTAATGTTGATTCTGTTTGGGCTTTATGCGGTTGAAGCGCGTAAAAACTCCGCTCAAGTAGCGGCAGCCACCGAGATGCAAATGCTCGCGCAACGGCTTGCCCGCGGTGGCGCCCAGTCCGAAATGGGCGGGGCGACGGGATTCGATGTGTTGCAATCCAGCCGCGAGCAATTTAGGGGTAATCTCAAGGCGTTGTCGACGGGCGGTGACTATCGCGGCGTCACCGTCAGCGAACCGCAATCGGACGCGGTACGAGGGGCTGTTTCAGATCTCGAGAAGCGCTGGTCGACGGTTGATGGGAAAGTGGATGAACTCGTTGCCGCTCGCGGCATCCTTACTTCGCTTTCCCAGGCAGTTAGTAACGTCAACCAAGGCAATCAGGGGTTGCTGGAACTTGCGGAGCAACTGGCAACGCAGCTTTCCAACGCAAGTGGTCGCGAGATCGCACTGGCAAACAACTTAGTGATGCTCACGCAGCGCATTGCGAAAAACGCTAATGCACTCATCGGAGATGAGGTTGATTCGGACGTGGCATTTTTGCTCGGCAAAGACACAGCCACATTCCGAGATATTGTTAATGGATTGCTCCAGGGGAGTGAGGCGCTTCGCGTCAGTGCCATCCGTGATGGCGAGGCGCGCCAGACCCTGACCGAGTTGGGGGCGAGATTTCAAGAAACTGAGCGACGTTTGGTAGAGGTGTTGCGGGCAATGCCCCGTCTGTTGGCCGGGAAGCAGGCCGCAAAGGTTATTGCCACTGAAGCTGAACCCTTAATGGCAGGTGCTAAAACGCTGTCGACGTCGTACGAGGGGGCTGGCAACGCGGCGAACTTCGCGCTCTACCTCGCCGCCGCTTTGGGCTTGCTGTCGTTGCTTCTGGGCGCAGCGCTGGGATATTTGTTCCTCAATGAGGCGCGAGTCCGGGCCGCCGAAAACGAACGTGAGAACCAACGGAACCAGGAAGCCATTTTGCGTTTGCTCAACGAAATGGGCACGTTGGCGGACGGAGACTTGACAGTAAAAGCCAGCGTAACGGAAGACGTGACTGGAGCCATTGCCGACTCCATTAACTTTACCGTTGACGAGTTGCGCAAAGTGGTCTCTGACATCAATGCGACGACGGGTGAGGTCGCGGGTGCGACACAGGCCGCACAAGCTATTTCGCAGCGGCTCTACCAGGCATCACAACGGCAGTCTGGCGAGATTCAAAGATCCAGTGCGCTCGTGCTGCAGATGGCACAGTCAATTAACGACGTGTCGGAATCGGCCACGCAGGGAGCTAAGGTGGCGCAGCAGTCGCTCGATGCTGCGGAATTGGGGTTCACTGCTGTGCAAAACCAAATTTCAGGCATGAACGAAATTCGCGCACAAATCCAGGAGAGCTCCAAGCGGATCAAACGATTGGGTGAAAGCTCGCAAGAAATTGGTGAGATCGTCGAGCTAATTTCCGACATTACCGAGCAAACGAACGTGCTGGCGCTCAACGCTGCCATTCAGGCGGCCTCCGCCGGTGAAGCTGGTCGAGGCTTTACCGTCGTCGCCGAAGAGGTTCAGCGATTGGCGGAACGATCCGGTGAAGCGACCAAACAAATCGAGGCGCTTGTTCGCGCCATTCAAACTGATACGCAGGATGCCGTGAACGCCATGGAAAAAACGACGCAGGGCGTCGTTGAGGGAACCCGACTGTCCGACGCAGCAGGCCAAGCGCTTTCCGAAATCAGCCGTGTGTCCCGAGATCTCGCTGGATTGGTAGGCAATATTTCGGCGCAAACGCAAACGCAGTCAACCTCAGTTTCCGAGGTGACTCGCGGCATGCAGGACATTCTTGCAGTGACCGAAGAGACGTCTCGGGGCACTCAACAGACCAACGTTTCCATTGAAGAATTGGGACGATTGGCACAAACGCTCCGCGGCTCCGTCGCGGGCTTCAAGGTGTAACCAGTCAGAGGCGGTAACACTGTGGCGATTGACATTCCGCTCGAACTCGATAGCGGTCCCATCACGTGGGTTAAGGCGGAAATAGACAGCGCCCTCTTGCGTGCGCTGGCGACTATTGAGAAATTACGAAGCTCACCAACGGCGGCATTGCGCGATTCGGTGCGCTACGACCTGCATCAGGTTTCCGGCGCATTTGAGTTGGTTGGTATTGAGGGGCTCGCGGTCTTGGTGCAAGAGTTTGAGAAGCACTTTTCCGCTGAAACGGATATCGTGCCCGCTGAAGCGCTTGATCTGGTTGACCGAGGCTGCAGAAGACTGCTCTCGCACCTTAAAGAAATGGCGAGCGGGTCGCCGCCTGTGCCGTTGAAATTCATCTCGGAATACTTGGCGCTGGGCAAACTGCGCCGTTCAAAATACGGCCCCGCCGATCTTTTTTTTCCGGATCTATCTCGACGGCCCGCCAAAATTGCGAATTCGGAGCCGCCCGAACCGTCACGCATGCCAGCGTTTTTGCTGCGCCAACGACGCGACTTTCAACAGGGCCTGCTGCAGTGGCTGCGCGGTAGCGAGGTCGGTCTTGATCAGATGCGCCTTGCAGTCTCAGAAATTGAGTCAGCTTACCCATTGCCTTCCCAGCGGTCATTTTGGTGGGCGACGCATGCATTGCTCGAGGCTGCACATAGCGGCTTGCTTGAACCCTCCACGGCGCTCAAACAGTTGATGGCAAGGGTAGATTTGCAGGTGCGCAGATTCGTAGAGGGGTCGACGCGGGTAGCTGACCGGTTGCGCCGAGAAGTTTTGTATCACGTGGCACGCGCTCAGACCGGGCATCCGCTTGTTGATGCGGTCAAAGCTTTGTATGAGCTGGAAGTATTGGTTCCGAAACGCATCTCACGCGAAATTGACGTCGTATCGTTACAACCTGCAATTGATTCGCTGGGTGCCATGCTCACGCGCTGCAAAGATGCCTGGACAAGTTTGAGTGCTGGTCGCAGTAATGCACTTGCCCGACTGCGGGAGGCAACGGCGGAATTGCCTGCAGCTTGCGATGCTCTGCACATGCCAGATTTTTCGAATCTTGGCCGCAGCATTGCCAATGCGGCCGCTTCAGTATCGGACGCGAAGTCGGTAAGTGATGACTTGTCTATCGAGTTCGCGACTAGCTTGATATTGATCGAGACGGCGCTCGAACATATCGCTGCCCTGCCCGTTTCCTTCCGGACGCAGGTGGATCGGGCCGTTCAGCGACTTTCTTATGCGCTGTCCAATGCTCCAATCCCCGCTGAACTCCGTGCCGAGATGGAGGCGAATTCGCTTACCAGGTTGGCACAGGAAAAGCAGACCATTTCGCAGGTTGCGAGGGAGATTCGTAGCAACATGCGCTTAGTCGAACAAGCGCTTGACACCGTATTTCGTGACCGTTCAGCCGTTGAAGAGCTTAAACCGGTTCCCGCTTTGTTGGGTCAGGTTTCCGGCGCGATGCGAATGCTGGGTTGGAACGAAGCCAATGAGTTGCTGACCAAAACGTCTGATCGCTTGATTGATTTAGTGGGCCGTGATGTGTCACTCAGCACGCAAGAAATTGATTTGCTCGCGGATGTTTTGGCTGGATTGAGTTTTTATGTCGACGTGCGGGAGCGCCGAGATCAGGATGCGGACGCTATTCTGGCCGGCTTGAACCGCCGGTTCAGTGGCGAGCCATCCTTAGAGCCCGTCGACACTGACAACAGCGTGGAAGCCTCCATTGCAGATCGTCAGAGGCTGCTGCGCCCACTCGCACGGGCACTCAATGATGAGCCTGATCGCACCGAGATTAAGGCTACATTGCGTTCGACGCTGCAGGGTGTGCGTCAGGATGCAGAGCTGTTGTCCGATCCCAGCCTTTCGCAGGCGTCAAACGAAGCATTGCGGTTGCTCGACAGTGGCAATGCGCAAACCGCTGAATTTTCGGCAGCCGTCGCAGCTATTGTCGGCGGCAACACCATTTTGCCGCCGACTTCGATCGAAACTTCGCGGTTGGTTGAGTCGCGCCAGGATGAACAGGACACGGCGCTCCTGGAGATTTTCATTGAAGAAGCACTTGAGGTCGTCGGTGCCATCAAAGGTCAATATGCAGAGCTCTCTGTTCACCATGATCGTCGCGACCTGCTGATCGATACTCGCCGGGCCTTTCACACATTGAAGGGAAGCGGTCGCATGGTGGGCCAGGCCGACCTGGCTGAAGTCGCTTGGCGCGTCGAAGGCGCGCTGAATAGTGCGCTCGAAACTGAGCGTGCCGTGAACGAGCCTGAACTCAGGCTTATCGGGGCCGCCGCTGAGCATTTTTCGCGTTGGATCGACGAGCTGCAAATGGCGCGTGAGGTTCATATTGAGGTGTCGGCACTCGACGCACTGATAGCCAATTGCGAGCCTCGGGTACAGACTTCGGCAATCAAAGCCAGTGCTGCTTCGTTGGGCGGGACTACGCCACCTGCCCCCATAACTCCGGCTAGTCCTGTTCCGGCGTTGGACTCTCCCGAACCTTTACAAATTGACGCGCAAGACGAGCTTTTGGCGAACGCGGTTGAGCCTCCAGCCGCAACTCCGCCGACAACATCGTTGCGCGAAGCGGGCGACTTAAAAGATGCTGAAAGGGCTGCCGCAGGCACCGAGCCTGACGATATTTTCTACGGCGAGATTACGGACGCCTTTGAAGCACCGATTGACGATTTCCAGGTGCTGGGTATACCGGTGTCGCGCGCGTTGTTTTCGATATTGACAGATGAGACGAGAGTGCACCTGCAAACGCTCGATTACGAGCTGACACTGATGCAGTTTGACTCCGATCTCGCGCCGAGCGACGTCATGGTACGCGCCAGTCACACGCTTTGCGGCATACATCGAACCGCAGGATTCGTGGAAATCGGTGATTTCGCGGGCTTGCTCGAAAGTGCGTTGATGGCAGTTCGTCGTTCCGGGCGAAACGGGACAGCAATTAGCGTGTTTGCGGCTGCCGTTCAGGCGCTGCGTACCGCGACCCTGCGTTTACAGGCGCAGTCGCCGATGACGCCGGAAGAGCACAGTCACATCGAGCATTCCCGCAAACAATTGCAGGCGATGATTGCGCAGACGGGCGGCACGGAACTTGACGCAGAAGTCGAGTTGCTCGAGCAAACGCATGAGGAAGATGTTGCCCGTGAGTCGCCGGTATCAGCCCCTGCGGAAGTTGTTTCCGAGCCGCATTGGGCCGCAGATAGCGCGCCTGTATTGGAATCACTCCCGGCGGTCTTAGAACCTGCCAGCATTCCCGCGCCAGCGGTCGCCGTTGACGCCCCCGTGTCAACTGTTGACGTATCTGCGCACGCCGAGCCCGCTGCCGAACCAGTCCCAGCTGAGACTGCGTTGCCCGTTTTCGTCAGCGCCATTGAGTCGACGCGCGCATCGATTGATTTGCCTGTAATACAGCCTAAAGCGGCGCCGATTGAGATTGGTGAGCCCCCTAAGCCTGTCGAGCCGATTGAGGCGTTGACGGTTGCGGAACACGTCCCCGAGCCGGTCGGCACCCATGCGCCGGCAATTGTTATGCACGACGTTGAGGTGATTGCACCTATCGTTGAAGCATCGGC
Organism: Burkholderiales bacterium; assembly: GCA_025354075.1. Taxonomy (GTDB): domain Bacteria; phylum Pseudomonadota; class Gammaproteobacteria; order Burkholderiales; family Casimicrobiaceae; genus Casimicrobium. The sequence goes on from JANXNO010000304.1 coordinate 9,710, forward strand.
CTTTGTACCGGTTGCTGCGCCAATGATGGTTGCACCCGCAGCGGTGGCTGCCGCCGCTGTGTCCGCCGCAACCGTCAGTTTGTTGGTGCCGTCTTACGCGGCTGCTAGAACGCCGGATGCAGCGGTTGCCGTTGGCACGCAAACGACGTTTGCGGCTGAAACTGGTGCCCGAACTGTCGCTCGCAGCGCAGAGGACCCGCTTGCGGAAGTTCGTGACGACATCGATGAGCAAGTGCTTCCGATCTTCATCGAGGAAGCGCAGGAGTTGTTTCCGAAGGCCAGCGAGCAAGTGAGCGCTTGGCGCCATGATGTTCGGAATCCTGCGCATTCAGACAGCCTCAAGCGCACGTTGCACACGCTGAAAGGCAGCGCGCGGATGGCCGGTGCGATGCGGTTGGGCGAAGTCGCACACAATCTGGAAACACGACTGCTGGATGTTGGCGATACGCCTGCCCCAGCGCTGTTTGACAGCTTTGACGAATATCTTGATGACATCGCATTCCTGCTGGATCGCCTGACGCGCGGCGAAAAGGACGTTGTTCTGCCCCGGTTTGCAGCAATAGCCCCGCAGGCGGCCGACATAACCGAGACCACGTTGCTCCGGGATGCGACTGTCGATATGCCTGCGGCGACGGAGATCACCACCCCCACAAGCGTTACCAGCGCCGAGACTGCTCCCGCCCGTTCGCTGGCCGAGATAGCTCGTGCGCTCGCCATTCGTCCGGCAACACCCAACATCGTCGCACCGGTCGCAGCTGACGCTGGTGGTGCAGCCTTCCTGCGCGTGCGCAGCGACTCGGTCGAACAATTGGCCGACGAAGCCGGCGAAATTTCGATCCATCGTTCTCGTATTGAAGCCGAGATGCGCAACCTCAAGGCGGGCCTGCTCGACCTGACGGCGTCCGTTGTGCGCTTGCGTGGCCAGTTGCGAGAAATTGAAATCCAGGGCGAATCGCAGATTCAGTCGCGACTGGATCAAGAGTCCGAATTCGATCCGCTCGAATTTGATCGCTACACCCGATTCCAGGAATTGACGCGCGGCCTCGCCGAAGGCGTGAACGACGTGGCGACGGTGCAGCAAAGTTTGCTCAAAAACCTGGCAGATGCAGACATTGCACTGCTCACGCAAACGCGCTTGTCGCGCTCGGTGCAGTTGCGTCTGCAAACGCTGCGCACGGTGCCGTTTTCGAACGTGTCTGATCGCCTTTATCGCGTATTGCGGCAGACGGCCAAAGAACTCGGCAAGCGCGCCAATCTGGATATTCAGGGCGGCCGCATCGAGATTGACCGCAGTGTGCTGGAACGTTTGGCACCGGTGCTTGAGCACCTGGTGCGAAATGCGTTGGCGCATGGCGTTGAACCCGAGCAGGCACGCCTCAGTCTGGGTAAGCCGGGCATTGGCGAATTAACGCTGAGCGCGCGCCAGCAGGGTAACGAGGTTGCTATATCGCTGGTTGATGACGGCGGCGGCATCCCGCTGGACAAGATCCGCAATAGGGCGATCGCGCTGGGATTAATTGCTTCGGATGACGCTGTGAGCGACGCACAGCTGGTCGAATTCATCTTCCAGCCGGGATTTTCGACGGCAGATCAGGTGACGGCAGTTGCAGGACGCGGCATCGGTATGGACGTCGTCCGTAGCGAAGTTGCGGCGCTCGGCGGTCGTGTCGAAGTTCACACCAGCAAAGGGGCCAGCACATCGTTTACGTTGTCGGTACCACTGACCCTCGCGGTTACGCAAGTGCTGCTGGTGGGTGTTGGCAAATCAATATTTGGTGTGCCGTCGTCGCTTATCGCGCAGGTGCGTCAGGTTCCCGCGAAGGAACGCGTTGTTGCTGTGGCGACGGGCTATCTTGACCACGAAGGGCGCGCTGTTCAGTTCCGCTCGCTCGGCGATCTGCTGCGAATCGCACACGATACCGATGCACAACGCAACGCGCCGGTTATCGTCCTGCGCGCAGGTGATTCGATGGCTGCTGTGCAGGTGGATCGCATCATTAGCAACCAGGAGGTTGTGGCTAAACCCTATGGCCCCCAGTTGGCGCGTGTGCCGGGACTTGCCGGGCTGACCGTGCTGGCTAACGGCACTATCGCACTGCTGCTGAATCCGCTTAATCTGCTGCTCGGACGCGAAATCGACGCGCCGCGCCGTGCGGTTGCTATTGAGCCTGTCGCGGCGTCGGCGGTCGTTGAGCCGATGTCGGTGGTCAGTGTTGAGCAACCTGTGGCCGCGCCCGTCGCAGTCGTAGAGGTTGCGCCGGACGCATCAGCACCAATGGCACCAACGGCACCCGCGGTCGCAGTAGCGGACGACACAGCGTTGTCGACGGATCACGTCGCTACGCCCGGTAGCGTGACTGTTGCGCCCGCAGTTGTGCCGCTAGTTGCATTGGTTGAGCCATTGGCACCCGTACAAGTCGTGGCTGCCCCACCCGCGCCGCCAGCGTACGTGCCACCTGCATCGCACGCGCCGTATGCGGTCGAGGCTCGGGTGCCCATTGTGCTGGTGGTCGATGACTCGTTGACGGTGCGCAAGATCACTACGCGTTTGTTGGAGCGTGAAGGCTACAAGGCACTCACCGCTAAAGATGGACTCGACGCGTTGCAAATTCTTTCGGATGTGAATCCAGATGTGATCCTGCTCGACATTGAAATGCCGCGCATGGACGGATTTGAGTTCACCAAGACCATCAAGGCCGATACTCGGCAGAGCCACATTCCGATCATCATGATTACCTCGCGCACCGCTGAAAAGCATCGTAACCACGCGATGGAATTGGGAGTGAACGAGTATGTGGGCAAACCGTATCAGGACGAACACCTGATGGCGCTGATCGTCAAGTACGCGGGCAAGCCGAGCTAGACACTAAAGCAAACCGCCAAGGCGAGCGCGATTAACCGTCACTCGCCTTGAGTCTGCTTTAAAAAAGTGAAGTCGGCCGATAGGCCGGGTTCTGTCGGCGAGCGGTTTTACCCGCTCGCCGTAGCAGTCATTCCTCTAGGACGCGTGTTACCACGCGCCTCAAGCTACCTACCCGCATGCTCCAACGAGCCGCCTTGGGTGAGTGGTTGCCCACTCACTGCGCATGCCTATTTGATATTGCTCCGGGTAGAGGTTGCCGCGTTTCACCGTAACTTAATACGCTCGTCTCTGTGGCCCTAGTCCTCGCCTTATGCCTTGCGGTTTTCAGCGGACGGCCGTTAGCCGTTACCCTGCTCTGCGGAGCCCGGACCTTCCTCCCGTTGATTGCTCAACCGGCGACTGCCTAGCCGACTTCGGAATGAATTATGCGTGATCGCGGCAATCGGCCTGTAGGCGAGTCGATTTTCGGTCCAATCTCAGCGCCGAAAATAGCAACAGCTTTGAGCTGAAACGCTCATTTAACTTGGGCTCAACCCGAAAAAACAGCAATTGTCGACAACAACAAAAAAGGGCCATTTAGCCCTTATTGAATGGATGCCTTAACCGAAAGCTGCTGCGAGCATTTGTCTCGCAATCTCTCGACCAGGCGATGCTCACAGAAGTGGCCCCTCTTGTTAAGACAGTGGGTGGGTATTGCTAAGGTGGATTCACTGAAGGGTTGATGGGACAGTTCGAGTTATCCATGGGGGCGTGCGACGAGCTAGCCCTACAAGCCCGTCGTCGCGCGCCCCTGTGTGT
>JANXNO010000315.1 GCA_025354075.1 Burkholderiales bacterium
GCTGTGGGAGCTCGGCGTCGATACGATCAAGAGCGACTTCGGTGAACAGGTGCCGCACGACGCGCTAGCGCACAACGGCGACGCAGGCAGCCGCATTCACAACGTCAACGCGCATCTGTATAACCAGTGCGTGTACGAGGCTTCGCGCAACGCGTACGGCGATGAAGCATGCGTCTGGGGCCGGGCCGCGTGGATCGGCTCGCAGCGCCATCCCGTGCAGTGGGGTGGCGACCCGCAAAGCGACTGGGAAGGCCTCGGCAACAGCCTGCGCGCGAGCATGAATCACGGCCATTCGGGTACGCCGTTTCACGCTACTGACGCCGGAGGCTTTTACGGCGCAACTCAGCCGGAGCCCGCGCTATATCTGCGCTGGGTACAGGCCGCAGTGTTCGCGTCGCACATTCGAATTCATGGCATCGGTGCGCGCGAACCATGGTGCTTTGGCAAGAACGTTGAACGCATCGCCCGCGAATTTTTCGAGATTCGCTACAAGCTCTTGCCGTACCTGCGCGGCGCCTGTGACCTCGCGGTCAAGACCGGTCTGCCGGTGATGCGCTCAATGGCGCTCATGCACCCCGACGACCGAATCGCGCGCGCGTTCGAGCAACAGTTTTACTGTGGCCCACACCTAATAGTCATGCCTGTACTCAACGCAGAGGGCGATGTCGAAGGCTATCTACCCGACCACCCCGGTGGCTGGTACGACCTATGGAGCGGCATGCACGTCGACGGCGGTGAGGTCATCACGCTCAACTACGATCTGGAACGCATTCCGGTGTTCGTAAAAGCTGGAACAGCGTTGGCGATTGGGCCCGTTGTGCAGTCGACGCGACCACTGGAGGGACTAACACCCGTTGTAGCTGTCGCCGAATTCGGTCGCGCTGCAAAAGATCGTTACGAAGTTTGCGCCAGCGGACAGGCGTTAACGCGTGATGGCGAAGACTGGCGCAGCTATGGTCAGCGCATCATGAATGTGAAGAGGTTCAGTTAAACGAACTGACGTGTCCGCGCTGTCTTAAAGCCGGAACAAAGCCATCTGTTCCGCCCAATGCTCGCTGGGCGCGCGCTTGAAGCCCGATTTGGCGAACAGTTCCCAGCGGCCGATGACGAAGGCGCACAGGGCGTTGGCTTGAGCGCTTGCGGATGTACTGACTGCCGCACCATTGGATGCAGACACCAGTTGCAGCGCCTGCTTGAGAGATGACTCGATGCGGTCGAGCAGTTGATTAATGCGCGTTTGCAAGCGCGTGTCTTCATGCACCAGCGCATCGCCAATCAACACGCGCACCATGCCGGGATTTTTCTCTGCAAAGTTGAGCAGCATGGACACCATGTGCTGCACCTGTGCGCGACCGTCGCGTTCGGTTTGCGTGATCTGATTGACCAGCGAGAAGACGGACTCTTCAATGAATTCGATCAGCGCCTCAAACATTTGTGCTTTGCTGGCGAAGTGGCGATACAGCGCCGCCTCGGAAACGCCGACCTTGGCGGCGAGCGCGGCGGTGGTGATCTTTTCGCCCTGAGGCTGTTCGAGCATGCCCGCCAGCGTTTGCAGGATTTGCGTCTTCCGTTCGCCCGGCTTGGTGGCCATGTCTGTCTCCCCTTTTTGTCACCGCGATTGTCGACGCTAAACCCGATTAGCGCGGCACTGCTTACCCCAACGCAATTCCGCTGAATATCACTCCGCGCGGATCATCGTCCCAACGCCCTCTGATGTCAAAATTTCCAGCAGCAGCGCATGCTCCACGCGACCGTCGATGATGTGCGACGTCTTCACGCCGTGTTGCACAGCATCGAGCGCCCCCTGAATTTTTGGCTTCATGCCGCCGCTAATCGTGCCGTCTTCAAATAGCGCATTGATCTCTTCAAACGTGAGGCCGGTCAGCAGCTTCCCGCTCTTGTCGAGCACGCCAGGCGTGTTGGTCATCAGTACGAGTTTTTCGGCTTTGAGCGTTTGCGCAAGTTCGGACGCAACGAGGTCAGCGTTGATGTTGTACGCCTGACCATCCGCGCCAACGCCAATTGGCGCGACCACAGGGATGAAATCGGCTTTGTCGAGATGCATGATCAGCGTCGGATCAATGTGATAAATGTCGCCGACAAAACCGATGTCAAGCATCTTGCCTTTTTCGGTTTCGCTCTCGACCATCATCTTCTTGGCGCGGATAAAACCGGCGTCCTGTCCATTCAAGCCAACCGCGTTGCCGCCGGCCTGATTGATAAGGCCGACGATCTCCTGATTCAGTTCGCCGAGCACGGCCTCAACCACATACAGCGTCTCGTCATCAGTGACGCGCATGCCCTGAATGAACGTACCTTTTTTGCCCGTTTTGCCCAACATTTCGTTGATCTGCGGGCCGCCGCCGTGCACCACGACTGGGTTCATACCGACCAGCTTCAACATCACCACGTCGAAAGCAAAACTCTTTTTTAACCCCGGGTCGGTCATGGCGTTTCCGCCGTATTTAATAACCAGGGTCTTGTCGTGAAACTGACGGATGTAGGGCAGCGCGTCAGACAGGATTTGCGCGCGGTCTGCGGCGGTGGCAGCGGTAAGGGACATTGGGCGAGCCGAAGTGAGTGGGTATTTGCTCTGATTCTATGCAAAGGCCAGCGCTACTCAAGGGCTTTATGCATTGAAACCATGCGCGTTGCACAGGCGATCAGCCAGGCGTGCGAAATCCGCCTTCGATCCAGGCCACAGCGCTGGTTGCGGTGAGCTTGAAGCTTGCAGGTGCCTTCACTTGCGCGAGCGTGTCACCCCTCACATCGGTAGCGGTGAGCGTGGCGTACGGAAAATCGTCGTCAGGGATGATTTTCAGCGTAACGCGCACTTCGATGGCGACGTCGTCAATGCGCGCGCTGACCCGCACTTCCTTGTTCAACGTCGCGTGACGCTGCTGCTCGCTGCGGCTGACGAATTCGGTGGCCGTCTTGACCAGCGTGTGAAACGCGCTGGTGTCGAGCGGCTTCGGATCCTTTTTGTTTCGCCCCATAGTCCACGGGCCGATGAGGGCAGGCTCGCGCGCACCGTCGCGGGTCATCTCAACTGCCCACCCATCGTCGTCTTCGTTCTTGACGATGCGCGCAGACCAGCCGTCGTCTTTCCAGTGACGCGGATCCTGCGTCTTTGGATCGCGCCGCACTGGGGGTGAGTCGTTGCCTTCGCCAGTGCCGCCAGTGTCTTCGTGTAAGCCCAAAATATCACAGCCTTTTTTTCGAGTGAGCGATCCGTTGCCTGCCACGGGATCCCGGAGAACGCCGAGCGCTGCAACCGCGAGCAAAGCGTACACGACCAACACGGTTGGAAGCGGGAGTGGCCCGCAGCGCGCGACGTTGGCGTCCCGCGTCCAGGCGTTCGATGAGACAAATTAGCTTTGATTGGAACCAAAAATATCGAAATAAGCTATTTAATGGCTTTCACGCAAAACCCTTGTTTTTTGTGGGCTTAGGCGCGATTTATCGATAAAGTCGCAAATACCGTCAATCAAGCGCCAAGCCTTATCCTACTTGGATTGCTGGCAAAAGCAGCCGTAAAATTTGCGTTGCATTTTCAACGTGCCGTGAAACAATAAGAGGATTGAAGGGGAGTAGCCCCCACACCGATGTCGTCAATACGGGTGCTGCGCAAAAAATGCGTTGCGCCCCGGTCTCGGTGGGCAAGTGAGCGCAAGCGATTGCAAGGCAATCGGGCTCCTGCCAGGCAAGACCTTCGCTTTTTTGACCGCAACTCGCGTTTCCGCGTGCGGGCATATTGGCGAAGGCTATTTGGACACCCGGCACCCCCGATCGTGATCGAAAACCAGCGTTGCCACGTGTCTGCCCGCACCGCGTGGCAACCCTGGACGCATCGTTATGGAAATTTTTTCAACCCCGTTTTTGATGGCCTTGCTGACCATCATCGTCATTGACCTCGTGCTCGCCGGCGACAACGCGCTCGTCATCGGTCTGGCCGCACGCAACGTGCCGCAGCACATGCAAAAGCGCGTTATTTTGTGGGGCACAGCGGGCGCAATCGCCATCCGTATAGCGTTCACACTGGGCATTGTGTGGCTGCTAAAAATCCCCGGTCTCATGCTCGCGGGTGGCTTACTGCTGCTGCCTGTCGCCTACAAACTGATGAACCCCAGCCATGACGCTGGGGACAACCACGGTACGACCAGCAACAATTTCTGGGGCGCGCTTAAAACCATCATCGTCGCTGATGCGTTGATGGGCGTAGACAACGTGCTTGGCGTAGCGGGTGCGGCAAACGGCAGCTTCCTGCTCGTGGTGTTGGGCTTATTAATCAGCGTGCCGATCATGGTGTGGGGCTCAACGCTGGTTCTGAAATGGGTGGATCGCTTTCCGTCGATCATCACCATCGGTTCTGGCGTGCTGATCTGGACCGCGACACAAATGATTCTCGATGAGAAATTGCTCACGCCATACCTACCAGCGCACACATGGTTTGACGAATTGAGTGGCGCGATTTTGACCGGCGCGCTGCTCGCTGCGTTTATGTATCGGCAACGGCTGAATAGGCGGGCTCGCGGGAAGGCGATCGCCGCGCCGACTCGCTCGAACGCGTAGTTAACAAAATGATCATGAGCGCACGCGCCAGATCGCGCTCGTCGCGCAGTCTGGCGTAAACGCCGCGCTCCGCCCGCCACAACATTAAACAAGGAAACAACGTGGAAACCATCGGAACTTGGTGGATGTGGACGGGCTTTGCCGTCTTCGTCGTGATTGCGATTGCCATCGACTTATTGGTCATGGAAAAGCAGGGGGCGCACAAGGTCACCGCCCGAGAGGCCGTGGGCTGGAGCCTGCTTTGGTTCTCACTGGCGTTCGTATTCGTGGCGCTGCTGTGGTGGTATCTCAACGTCAACCAGGGACGAAGCGTTGCCAACGAAGTGTCGATGCAGTTCATCACCGGCTATCTGGTGGAGAAGAGTCTGTCGGTCGATAATATTTTCGTGTTCCTGATGATCTTCAGTTATTTCGCCATCCCGGCTGAGTTTCAAAAGAGAGCGCTGATCATCGGCATCATCGGCGCCATCGTGCTGCGCGCGATTTTGATTCTGATGGGCGCGTGGCTGCTGGCCCATTTTCATTGGCTGCTGTATGTGTTTGGCGCGTTTCTTGTGTTCACTGGAATCAAGATGTGGCTGGCAGCGGGTAAGGAGCCGGACGTCGCGCAGAACCCGGTGCTTCGCTTGCTGCGCACGCGAATGAAGATCACCACACAATTCGACGGCGAAAAAATGTCCACCATGATCGACGGCGTGAAGCACTACACGCCGCTGTTTGTGGTGCTCATTTTGATCGGCACGACTGATGTGATTTTTGCAGTGGACTCCATCCCCGCAATTTTTGCTATTACCGAAGATCCGTTCATCGTGTTGACCGCAAATATTTTTGCCATTCTGGGTCTCCGCGCCTTGTATTTTCTGCTCGCTGATCTGGCGGATCGATTTCACCTGCTCGCATATGGTCTCGCGCTTGTGCTGATTTTTATTGGTAGCAAGATGCTCTTGCTGGACGTCTACAAAATCAACATCGGCGTGGCGCTGGGCGTGACCGCAGGCATCATTGCCACCTCGATGATTGCGTCTCTCTACACCTCGCGCGGCACGAAAAGCGGAGCAGCAAAGTAGCGTATGCGAATCAAACGCTGGTTTCGCGCTCTTGAGCCGCGAGTGCTGCACGAGCTTGATCGACCATGGCTTGCCTGGGCCAAACCTTGGCTGGACCGTCATGATCTTTTTGCGTTCAATCGGCGGCCATTGGCGATGGGCGTCGCCGTTGGCTTGTTTTGCGGCCTGATTCCTGGCCCGTTGCAAGTGGCGGGCACCATCGTCGCATGTTCGTTGCTGCGCGCCAACATTGTGGCAGGCGTGATCACCACGTTCTATACCAATCCGCTCACCATCATTCCGCTCTACATCGCTGCCTTTCATATTGGCGACTACATGCTGCCGGGCGACTATATGTTGCAACCGTTTGGCACGGCGGCGGTGGGAACGACGGAATGGTTCAGCGCGGTGTACGAGTGGATTCAGTCGCTTGGATGGCCGCTGGTTGTGGGCTTGCCGGTCATGGGGCTGTGGTTTGCAGTCAACGGATATTGGCTGGTTAACTATCTTTGGCTGAGGCCTGTTGCAGCGCGACTCAAGCGGATGAAATCACGCCGGTTAGCGCGCGCGCCCTAGTCTGAAGTTTTCTTTTGCGAACGCGCTCGTGCGCGCGGGTGAGCCTGATCGTAAACCTTCGCCAGATGCTGAAAATCGAGATGTGTGTAGACCTGTGTTGACGCGATACTCGCGTGACCCATCAACTCCTGCACCGCGCGCAAATCGCCCGAACTTTGCAACACATGCGATGCGAAGGAATGGCGCAGACGATGTGGATAAACGTTTGAGGAAATCCCCTGTTGCAACGCGCGCGCCTTCAGCGCTTTGCGCACCACGGGCGCGGCAATGCGCTCTCCGCGAGCACCGAGAAAGACTGCGTTGGTATCAATCACATTAACGCCGACAGTACGCTGTGCAATCCACGATTGCAGCGCCGCGCAGGCGGGGGCACCCAGCGGCACGACGCGCTCCTTGCGCCCTTTGCCGAACACGCGCAGTTCATGATTGGCAAGGTCAACATCGGCGAGATCAATGCCGACCAGTTCGCCCATACGAATGCCGCAACCGTACAGCACCTCGAACATCGCCTGATCGCGCGCGACGATCCACGCAGATTGCTGTGCATCGTTTTCCACGGGTGCGCTGACCAGTCGCACCGCTTCTGTTTCAGTCAACGCGTTCGGCAATCGCTTGGCCGCTTTCGGCGCTTTGATGCCGACAAACACCGTTGAGCTGAATGTTGCGTCGGTCTTGCTCAAATAGCGAAACCAGGCACGCCATGCCGACAGCGTGACAGCAAGCGTTCGTGGCGACAAACCTTGTGCGTGCAGCTTTGCCAAAGCACGCTGCAAGTCGTGCCGCTTGATGTGTGCGAGCGGTGTGTCGCCCGCTGCGGTGATCAAACTTTCGCAGGCGCGCAGATAGCGCTCCCGAGTCTGCGGCGCTCCTCGCGATGCAAGGTTTTCGCCGAATGCCGTAAGCGCTGCGCGATTGTCCATTAACGCGACACGCGACGTGACTTAAGCGAAGCGAGGTTCAAAGACGCGCGTGGCGAATCGCGCGAGCGCCGCGCTGGTCAAATGCGCCAGTCGCGCAAGCACATCGGTGGCCATGTCCGGCGTGAAGCGTCCGCCGTCTTCAGAGGCGAGCATCAACACGCCTGACACCGAGCCATCAGCGAGCGGCACGTAGGCAAAAGAGCGTGATTGAATCGCCGCATCGCCCAGCCAGTCGCGTGATTCGTGCGCCGCGTTTGGCCCCACGTATGGACGATCCAGCCCCGCGATGTAGTTGCGAAATTCCGCCGAACACACGGTTGATGCCTCAAGCGCAGTGTCGGAAATTTGCCCGCCCCACCAACGCACCGCCGAGTATGGAATGGCAAAATCCGAACGCATGCTCTCAAAGATCACGTCCAGCGTCACCTCAGCATTGGGCGCACGCAAAAGCGCCAGCGTCAGCCGATGTAATTTTTCGATCAGTCCGTCATTGTGTTGCCCATATCCGATCAGTTCCGACAATTGCTTTTCAAGCTGCGTATTGCGTTCGCGCAGACTGATCAGCTGTCGCTCCACCATCGAAATGGCGTGCCCGCCTTGCGGATGCGGAATGCGCATCGCTGAAAACACATCGGAATGATCCATAAAAAAGTCAGGATTTGCCTTGAGCCACGCTGCGACGTCGCTACCTGTGACTGCTTCAGATTCACTCATTCACTACGCTCCATTCACTAAACATTTCGCTCGCAAGCACGCCATCGGCGACTTTGGTCACCGGCCCAGTCATCGTGATCGCGTAATTCTCGCCAATTTTTATTTCAATGGTGCCGCCCGGCATATGCACGGTGACCGCATTGTCGACCAACCCCAGACGATGCGCCACAGCGGCTGCCGCGCTAGAGCTGGAGCCGGATGCCAGCGTATAGCCCGCGCCGCGCTCCCAGATTTCGATGGCAATATTATTGCGGTCCCGCACCGTCAAAAACTGCACGTTCGTACGCTCAGGAAACAAAACATGCGCCTCGATCAGAGGGCCAAGTCGATGCACATCCGCTGTGCTGGTCGTGGGCCGTTCAACCACGCAATGCGGGTTGCCAATAGTCGCGCTGGTGAAGGTGAGCACTTCGCCGCCCACCATCAACGTTTCGCGAATCACCTCACGCGCAACGCCCGCAACCGGAATGCGCGTCGAATCAAAACTCACGCGTCCCATCTCAATGGTGATGCTGTGTCCACCTACATGCACCGTAGCTGCAACCACGCCGCCCAACGTATGAACCAAGAACTTCGCATGTTGCACAAGACCGCGATCAAATAAGTAGCGACAGAAAATACGCAAGCCGTTACCGCTCTTTTGGGCCTCGCTGCCATCAGGATTGAAGATGCGCAACGAAAACGGCGCACCCTCGCGTGCAGGCAACGGCCCCCACAAAATACCGTCAGAGCCAATGCCAAAGTTGCGATGGCAGATTCGAATGATTTCGCGCGTGGTGAATTCGTCAGGCCAGTGCGCCGGGTCAAGCACCAGATAGTCGTTGCCCAGGGCGTGGTACTTTGAAAAATGCATATTGGCATTTTCTCATGAGGGACTGGTTTTTGGCTGACTACAATCGATCACTATCGTTATCCGTTCACTTGTTAATTTGATCGTTTATGAACCAGTCATTGCAATCGCTCGCCAATCTGTACGCCGAGCACAACGGCAAAGTGAGCGACAAATGGTCGTCCTACTTGACCCTTTATGAATCTGAACTCAAGCATGTTCGCACCACGGCGCGATCAATCCTTGAGATCGGTGTGCAGAATGGCGGCAGCCTTGAAATTTGGGCCAAATATTTCCCAGCCGCTCAATCGATAGTTGGGTGCGATGTCAATCCGAAGTGCGCAAATCTTGTCTACGCAGATCCGCGAATCCACATCGTGGTTGGCGATGCAACTCAGCCCGCTGTTTGCCAGCAAGTTGCGATGCTTGCCGACGGCTTTGACGTCATTGTCGAAGACGGATCGCACATCCCGCGCGAAGTCATATTGGCGTTTCTGCGCTATTGGCCGCACGTCAAGGCGGGGGGCGTGTTTATCGCCGAGGACTTGCACTGTGATTACTTTCCCAGTCATGAAGGCGCGATCTCACGACGAGACATTGCGAACAGATTTTTCGCGGAGTTGGTACACGTCATCAACCTGGAACATTGGGTTGGAACAACTGCTATTTCGACGTTGCTTCGCGAGTTCGCTTTGCCCGACGTTGTTGACCACGCTGGGCTCGCGGGCAGCATCGCGTCAATCAGTTTTCACAATTCGATTGCGATTATTCGCAAGGCGTCCGCACCATCGGATGGTCTGCTTGGCTCGCGGGTGATTGTCGGCGAGGAAGCGATTGCGGACGCACAGGTACTGGCTCTCAGATCGGCGGGTGGCGACAGTCTGGGTGTGATGAGGGCACCCTCAACTCCCGATGCCGGTGCCAGTTCGTTTGCGAGCTTGTTTACGCGTCGGTAGGGTTCGCGGCTCCGTTGTTGGGAATGATTGCCGCGAGTTCCGTCAACATTTTCTTTAGCTCATCCAATGATGGTGGCCGTAGTGTGTTGCGATCCAACTGGGCAGCTACGAATCTAATGCCATCGACCGCACGTGACCAAAGCAGCGGGTTTTCAGGCGCACTATCAGCGTCTGTACTCATCATATATTTTGCGAGGATTTGCGTAGATTCGGCACTCGCGGCTGCTTCATTCTCAAAAATCGTATTGTTCCCATGAAAGCGATAGCGGTACAGCGGTTGATCGATAAACATCGGCTCGTCAATCAAGATTGCGCGTAGGCAGAAGTCCCAGTCGTGCACGTAACGGAGGTCGGCATATCCATTCAGTTGGCGCATGAAAGCGGTGGCAGCGAAAATGTTTCCGGTTGATACCGTTGGGTTGTCTTTGTCGCGCGCAAATAGCAGGCTGTGCCGATCACAGCGTGCCGCGCGAGCTTGCATGGCAGCGAGAGGTCGCGAGCGGGGATCAGCGGCGTGGAGCGCGCGTGAATCGATGTCGATGAACTCGGTGTGCGCATAGCCCCAAAGCGCCCCCGACTCATGAATTGCGACGACGCATTCCGCAATCCGGGTGGGCGTGAAGCAATCATCGCTATTGAGCACGTTGATGTATTCACCCTGCGCAAGTTCCAGGGCCTCATTGATGGTCGCGTGAGCGCCACGATTTGCTCGCTTGATGAAGCGAACGGGAAACGGAGCGTTCTGAATTGCCTGGTCGATGACGGCAACAGAGCCATCGGGCGAGCCGTCGTCAATGATGATGATTTCGATATTGCGATAGGTCTGCTGAAAGACAGACGCGAGCGCCTCCGCTATGAATTTTTCATGACCATAGGACGGCACGAGTACCGATATCAGCGGCGTGACCGCTGCACCTCTCGCCGCCACGATGGCGTTGCGCCGACGCTCGATCTCGGCTTTAGCAGCCGCAACGCTGATGTCAGGTAGCGCTGCTGCGATGGTCTTGACTTGCTCCAGCAGGTAGGGGGTCACTCGCTGCGTTATCTCGCTCATGCGGTGCAGTAGCGCAACAGCAGCCGAGAGGTCGCCGCCTCTCACCTTGAGGGCAGCAAGAGTTGCCAACGTGTCGGCGGGCAGCGTGTCAACGAACGGGTCGAGCGCCTGCCGCTGCAGCATGTCAGTCAGTCGGGGAAGAGGTTCAAATTCGTGCGGGATGGTTCTTGCATCGCGCGCCGCCTCCAGCCACTGAGTGCCAAACTTTTCGCAAGGTTCCAAATGCGCGCCCTCGGCCCATTCGTTCCACGCGTTAACAAACACTAAACGCTCGCCCGGCGGATGAACGCGTTCGGCACGAACCAACGCATTGCGCGTCCAGGCGCGAAATAGCGCGGGCCGCTCGCCGATGAACATCGTGCCATCGAGTTGCTTGCGAGCGGTGTTGTCCCATGCCGGTACTACGCACTGAAAGTGTCGGTGAGTCGGTTCAACCGGTGGCGTGAGTTGGGCAATCACAGCGCGCATGTCGAACAGGGTGCCGGTGTGTTGCGGGTCAAGCCCTGCGAGCTGCGGTTGAGTCGATGCCAGTCGCTGCAACCGATGCGGCGGGAACTCAACCGACGCGTCAAAGCCGTAGCGAGACGGCGGGTCGCTCTGACCGGTGTCGGCCTTGACCAAATACGGAGGCGGCACGCCGTGCGCTTTGCAAACGTCCGCCCACAGCTGCACCGTTGCGCGCGCATTCGGAAAAATGTCCACGCGATAAATCATCAGCAGTGGTCGACCCTGCACGCGGATATGTCGTGGGTCATCAAAAAACGGCAGCAGATGCTCGATAAACGCGCGATCATCAGCCAAGTCGTGATGTTGCGTGATGAGCGCCTCGTGGTTGCCGCCGTCCCAGCGCCTAGACCAGCTTTCGTTGGCCCAAAATACGCAAAATGGAAAGTTGGGTTGCTTCAGTCGCAACACCGCATCAAGCGGCTGTTGGAGCAAGCGTTTGCCACGAAACCAATAGTGATAGTAGGCAAATCCCGTCACCCCATGCGCCTGCGCCAATGCGGCCTGGCGCGCACGGATCGTGGGGTCGAGTAGATCGTAATAACCCAACTCAGCGGGAACGTGCGGTTGATAGTGCTCGTCGTAATTGGGGCGAGCGCGCCGTACATTAGTCCATTCGGTAAAGCCTTTGCCCCACCACGCATCGTTCTCTGGAATCGGATGGAATTGCGGCAAGTAATACGCGATCAGCTTGACGTCTGATGGAGAAATTTCTCGGTCACCGGCTTGAGTTGTCCACGTCGCTGCAGTTTCAATCGCCGCAAATGCCGAAGGCATGCGCTCGCTGATGACGAGACCGTCCATGGCAAGCGCCAAATTGTGGCGGGCTGCGGCGTTGCATGGCGCGAGTAACAGCGCGCGCTCAATGAGTGCAACAGCTTCGCGAGATCGGCCTTGCGTGAGCAACACCACGCCCAACATATGCAGCGCGTCGAAGTGCGCCGGGTCAATATCGAGCGCTGAGCGATACAGCCGTTCCGCCGTAGTAAGTTCACCCCGCTGCTGCGCGGCCAAAGCTTGGTGCAGGGTTGCGCCCAGATCAACACGGGTTGTCACATTTGGCGGGGCCACCGCCAGCCCACCGTGACAATCTTTGTATCGCCTTGTGCTGCCGCAGGGACATGGGTCGTTACGCGATTTGGGCGCGACTATTGCCATGAACGTCGTGGAGATTGTTTAACCGTAGTTGTGCTTAAGCGCGCACGCTACCGTCGCCCAAAACCACCCACTTTTGAGTAGTCAAACCCTCTAGCCCAACCGGCCCGCGTGCATGCAGTTTGTCGGTGGAGATGCCGATTTCTGCACCGAGTCCATATTCAAATCCGTCGGCAAACTGCGTGCTCGCGTTCACCATGACGCTGGCTGAATCTACCTCGCGCAAAAAGCGCTGGGCGTTGCTCCAGTGTTCGGTGATGATGGCGTCGGTGTGGTGCGAGCCGTGTTCTTCTATGTGACCAATTGCTTCGTCGAGGTCGGCGACGATTTTGATTGAGACGATGGGCGCGAGGTATTCGGTCGCCCAATCTTCCTCAGTCGCGGCGATCACCTCAAACGCGGCGAGCGCGCTGCGAGTGCGTTCGCAGCCACGCATCTCCACGCCCTTGTCGGCGAAGATTTTCGCGACGCGCGGTAGCACGTCATGCATGCGTGCTTCGTGAACCAGCAGCGATTCCATCGCGCCACACACGCCGTAGCGTCGCGTCTTGGCGTTGTCACAAATGCGCACCGCTTTTTCGATATCGGCATGCTCGTCTACGTACACATGGCAGTTGCCGTCGAGGTGCTTGATCACCGGCACCGTTGCTTCAGCGGCGACGCGCTGAATCAGGCTTTTGCCGCCGCGGGGAATGATGACGTCAATGTACTCAGGAAGCGTGATCATCTGGCCGACGGCGGCGCGATCAGTAGTTTCGATCACCTGCACGATGGACTCCGAGAGTTTGGCTGCTTTGAGCCCAACGGCGATGCAGCCCGCAATCGCCTGATTCGAGCGTGCGGCTTCTGAACCGCCACGCAAAATCACTGCGTTGCCGCTCTTCAGACACAGGCCCGCCGCGTCCGCCGTCACGTTCGGACGCGATTCGTAAATGATGCCGATGACGCCGAGTGGCACACGCATTTTGCCGACCTGAATGCCGGAGGGACGTGAGCGCATACCCGTCAATTCGCCAACCGGATCGGGCAATTGTGCAACCTGACGCAAGCCTTCGGCCATCGCGGCGACTGACTTGGAGGTCAGCGTCAAACGGTCGATCAGCGGCGCGGCGAGGTCAGCCTTCATGGCATCGCGCACGTCGGCTGCGTTTTCTTCAAGGATGTGCGCGTCGCGCTTGATCAGCGTGTCAGCGATGGCGAGCAGCGCTTCGTTTTTGGTGGCGGTGCTGGCGCGGGCGATTTGCCGGGAGGCGGTGCGCGCAGCGCGACCCACCAGGTGCATGTATTCAGTGACGTCGAGTAACTTATTCATCCAACCATTTTACCGGCCATGACAGCGGCATCCAAAGTCAACAGCTTTGCTCGCTATGCACCATCCGCAATGGGCATAACCATAAAAATGTCTACAGTCGATAACGCGTAAAAAAGCGCGTTAGCCCATGCGCTGACGCCATTGCAGCGAAAAGCTACTGCCTCACCATTCGCTCCGCTTTAGGTGCCAAAAAGCCACTGTCAAAAATATCGTCAGCCTTGGGTTTGTTGGTGAACTTGAAGCCTTCACCGATCTGATCAATGGAACGCGTCAGACGCTTGGCATCGACCCCGCCCAAACCATTGGCGAGCGCTTCCGGCGTCAGAACATTTTGGTCTATTGCCATTTTCAGGCGCACCTGTTCTTGCCCGTCGCTCAAAATGTTGTTACGTTTCATCAGCGAGGCTATCGCGCCTTTTTGATCGCCAAACGTGTCCTGCCAGCCCTTGAGCGTGGCGCGGATAAAGCCCTGAACTATTTTCGGATTTTTCGCAGCGTACTCCGCGTCCACGATGATGCCGTTGCCGTACAGCTCAAGCCCGAGGTTACGCATCAGCATCACGTTGATGTCGTCCTGCGCAATGCCGCGACCGCGCAGGTTCATGTACGACGAAAACGAGAATGCGGCGATCGCATCGACTTTGCCTTCAACCAACATCGGTTCCCGCACCGGAAATCCTACGTTTTCAATCTTCACCTTGCTGGTGTCAATGCCGTTTTTCTTTACGAACGCGGGCCACTGCGCGTACGCACCATCGGCCGCGGGCGCGCCAAGAATCTTGCCTTCCAAGTCCCTCGGCTTGCTGATGCCCGCTTTTTTCAGCGACACAATGGCAAACGGCGGCGCGTTGTAAATTATCGCCACCATCTTGAGCTTTTTGTTCGCCGGATTGTCGCGAAAGCGCACCAGCGTGTTGATGTCGCCAAACACGAACTGGTAGGCACCGGAAGCCGCGCGGTTGATCGCCTCTGTTGAGCCGTTTCCGGTATCGATCGTGACATCCAGCCCTTCGGCCTTGTAGTAGCCCTTGTCGAGCGCCACAAAATAGGGCGCTGCGGGGCCTTCAAAGCGCCAATCAAGTGCGAATTTGATGGGGGTTTGGGCAGTGGCGATGCCGCTCGCACACAAAGCGAGCGCGGCAAGCAGAAATTTGGTTTGCATCAAAGCTCCGTAATTGTTGTTGTCGGTTGAATCGGGATGTCTTCGGTACGCAAATTGCGTGCCGTGCCGCACGACAAGAATTCGGGGACAAACGATGGTGCAACCGGGAGAGCCGTTAGTCGAGCTCAAAAACGTGAGCATGACCTACGGACAGGGCGCGAACGCAGTCAAGGCCGTCGACAATTTGACGCTGACGATCAAGAAAGGCGAATTCATCGCGGTGGTCGGGCCATCGGGCTGCGGCAAAAGCTCGATGATGAAACTCATTAGCGGCCTCAAGCCCACGTCGGAAGGCACGCTGACTATCGAAGGTCAGCCGGTGAAAGGCCCCATCAACAAGGTCGGCATGGCGTTTCAGGCGTCGAATTTATTGCCGTGGCGAACGGCAGTGGACAACGTGTTGCTGCCGCTGGAAATTGTGCAACCGCATCGTTCGCGCATGAGCAAAGAAAAGGCCGCGTATCGCGAGAAAGCGCGCGCGCTGCTGGAGTCCGTGGGCCTCGGCGGTTTCACCGACAAATTTCCGTGGCAGTTATCGGGGGGCATGCAACAGCGCACCAGCATTTGCCGGGCGTTGATTCACGAGCCAGAGATTCTCATGCTCGACGAGCCGTTCGGCGCGCTCGATGCGTTCACCCGCGAAGAACTGTGGTGTGCCACGCGTGACATTCACCAGAAGCGCGGCGTCACCGCAATGCTGGTGACGCATGACCTGCGTGAGGCCGTTTTTCTCGCCGACACCGTGTACGTGATGAGCGACCGTCCCGGCAAGATCGTGAAAGTGCAGCATGTCGATTTGCCGCGACCGCGCGACCTGGAAGTCACGTACACCAAACCTTTTCAGGATCTGGTGCATGAGCTGCGGTCACACATTGGCAAACACTAGGAGCACGCGATGAAAAACTGGAAAGAAAACATCCTTGCGCCGCTGTTGTTTACTATCGTTTTATTGGTGCTGTGGGAAATTGCCTGTCGCCTATTCAGTCTGCCCGCGACTGTGCTGCCAACACCCACCGCGATTGCCAAAGCGATGGTGCAATACTGGCCCGCGATCTGGCAAAACGGCCTGCAAACCTTGATGACCACGCTGCTCGGTTTCGGCCTTGCCATCGTGTTCGGCCTCGCGCTCGGAATCGGTATCGGCTGGTCAAAATTTATCTACGGCGCGCTGTATCCAGTGATGATTGCGTTCAACGCGATTCCGAAAGTGGCCGTCGTGCCAATCCTCATCATCTGGTTCGGCATCGGCACCATCCCGGCGATTCTCACCGCGTTTTTGATCTCGTTCTTTCCGATTGTGGTCAACGTCGCAACCGGCTTGGCGACGACTGAGCCCGAGTTGCAAGACGTACTTCGCGCGCTGGGCGCAAGCAAGCTGGACATCGTGCGCAAAGTTGGAATTCCACGTTCGATGCCGTACTTTTTCGGCTCGTTGAAAGTCGCGATTACGCTCGCGTTCGTCGGGTCGGTCGTGTCGGAAACCATCGGCGCAAATTCGGGGCTCGGGCAGATGATGCTTGCCGCGCAGGCAGGCTTTAACGTGGAGCTGGTGTTTGCTGGCGTGATGGCGCTGGCCATTCTCGGTATCGCGCTTTACGCCATCACCGCGATGATTGAAAGACGATTCACCGGCTGGGCTTTTCGCGCGGACGGCATCAGTTGATTGCGCGGTTGGCAGGTTTGCAACGGTCGCAACGCGCGGAGGGCTCATGCCCCAGGCATTTTGTTTGACCCGCGCCAAGGCGGGCCTTTAAACTCAAAGGCTATCAAACGTGCGCTTTGATCCGATGTCAAATCGCGCGCATTCAGGTTAATTTCATAAGGGTGCGACATGACCACATTACGTAGAGCCGTTTTATTAAGTTTGTACGGTGCTGCTGGACTCGCCGCGCTTTCCGCGGCTCCGGCCGTGCTCGCGCAGACCCCGGCAGCAGCCACAACAGAACCGGTGGTCGTCGACAAGGTCAACATCGTCGGCACTCGCCGCGCCAATGCGTCGGCCACCGACACCGTGGTGCCGGTCGATTTCATTCCGCTCAGCAAGGCGGCCGAGCAGGGCGGCCAGTTCGACCTGGCGCAAACGCTGCAATACATTTCGCCGTCGTTCAACTCAACACGGCAGACCGGTGCGGACGGCGCGGATCTGGTCGATTCCGCCGCGCTGCGTGGCCTCGGCTCCGATCAAACGCTGGTGCTGGTCAACGGTAAGCGTAAACACACCAGCGCGCTGGTCAACCTGTTTGGTGCGCGAAATCGCGGCAATACCGGCACCGATCTCAACACCATTCCTATGCTTGCCATCGACAGCGTGCAGGTGTTGCGCGACGGCGCGGCGGCGCAGTACGGCTCCGACGCGATTGCCGGTGTGATCGACATTACGCTCAAAAAGCGTCCCGGTTGCGAAGCGGTGCTGGGCTACGGCCAATACTCGGCGGGCGACGGCAAAAATTATCTCGCGTCCGCCTATTGCGGCTTGCAAATGGCCAACGGCAGCGTCACCGGCATCACCGCAGAGTATCTGGATCGCGGCCGCTCCAACCGTGCAGAGGCCGGCAATCCGCGCATCATCGGCGACACCAAGGCGAAAAACCTCACGCTCTATGTGAACGGTGAACTGCCGATCAGCAGCGCAGCCAAGCTGTATTACACGCTGGGCTATCAGACCCGCGACGCGTCCTCTGCTGCCTTTGCGCGTGGCGGCGTGGGCTCCGACGATATTCCGTCGCGCAACTCGGCGGCGATGTACCCGAACGGCTTCGTGCCCTTCATCAATGGCGACGTTGAAGATCGCTTTGTCACCGTCGGCTACAAGCGGCAAATTGGCGAGTGGAACGCCGACTTTTCGCAAACGTACGGCTACAACAAACTGGCCTACAACATCAGCAACACGCTCAATGCGTCGATTGCCAACAAGGATTTGCTGGCCGGTGGCAAAGGCGTCAGCGCCACCGCATTCAACGCCGGTGGTTTTTCGTTTGGGCAGATGACGACTAACGCCGACGTGAACCGCTTTTTCCCTAACGTGATGAACGGCATGAACGTCGCGTTCGGTGCTGAATATCGCCGTGAAAATTATCAAATCTTCGCCGGTGAATTGGGTTCTTATGTGGACGCCGATGGCGTCGGCAATGGCGGCAATGCGGGTAGCCAGGGCTTTCCGGGCTTTCAGCCGGGCGATGCAACCAACAAAAACCGCAACAGCACCGCAGCCTACCTTGACATAGAAACCGACATCACGCCCCGCCTGAAATTGGCCACCGCGTTGCGCGGCGAGCGGTTCAGCGATTTCGGCTCCACCGTCACTGGCAAGCTCGCCGCAAGCTTCAAGGCGACCGATCAATTCCTGCTGCGCGGATCGACCAGCAG
>JANXNO010000326.1 GCA_025354075.1 Burkholderiales bacterium
GATGCCGTAATCGTCTCCACCGCCCGCACCCCACTCGCCAAGAGCTGGAAAGGTGCATTCAACATGACCCACGGCGCGACGCTGGGCGGTCACGCCATCGAGCACGCCGTCAAGCGCGCGGGCATCGACGCCGCCGAGGTCGATGACGTGCTCATGGGCTGTGCGAATCCCGAGGGCGCGACGGGCTGGAACATCGCGCGCCAGGCAGCCTTGCGCGCGGGCATGCCGGACAGCGTCGCGGGCGCAACAGTGAATCGTTTTTGCTCGTCGGGCCTGCAAACCATTGCGATGGCAGCGCAGCGCATCATCGCCGGAGAGGGGGATGTGTTCGTCGCCGGCGGTGTGGAATCCATCTCCTGCGTGCAACAGGAAATGAATCTGCACATGTTCAAGGATTCGTGGCTCGACAAGAACAAGCCGACGATTTACTGGAACATGATGCAGACGGCCGAGACCGTCGCCAAGCGCTACAACATGAGCAAGGAGCGCATGGATCACTTTGGCGCAGAGAGCCAGCAAAAGGCCTGCGCCGCGCGCGATGCGGGCAAGTTTGACGACGAGATTGTTCCGATCACGGTCACTGCGGGCGTCGCCGATCCGAAGACCGGCATGACCACCAAACAAGTCACCGTCAGCAAGGACGAAGGTCTGCGCGACGGCACCACGTACGAAGCCGTTGCCGGCATCCGCACGGTGGTTCCCGGCGGCTCGGTCAGTGCAGGCAATGCCTCGCAATTCAGCGACGGCGCAGGTGCCTGCGTGGTCATGAATGCCAAGCTTGCCGAACAACGCGGCATCAAGCCACTCGGCATTTTCCGTGGCTTTGCCGTCGCTGGCTGCAACCCCGACGAAATGGGCATCGGCCCAGTGTTCGCGGTGCCCAAGCTGCTCAAGCGCCTTGGCCTGTCGGTCAAGGACATTGACCTGTGGGAACTGAACGAAGCCTTCGCTGTGCAGGTGCTGTACTGCGCCGACACCCTGGGCATCCCGTTGGACAAACTCAACGTCAACGGCGGCGCGATTGCGGTCGGCCATCCGTACGGCATGAGCGGCCAGCGCCTCGTCGGCCACGCGCTCATCGAAGGCAAACGTCGTGGTGCGAAGCTGGTCTGCGCGACGATGTGTATTGGTGGCGGGATGGGGGCGGCGGGGATTTTTGAAGTGGCGTAGTCATAGCGATTGCCTCCGGCACCGTGGTTTAATCATCGTCCATGAAGATTGCTGATTTGTTGACTGCGCTCGCGGATGCCGAAATCGATTTCGTGGTCGTGGGTGGATTTGCCATGCAAATGCATGGCTTCCAGCGCGCGACATACGACGTGGATGTGGCGCTTGCCATGAATGAGAACAACCTTGAGCAGTTTGTGGCATTCGCGTCACACCACAGATTGGTTCCGGTAATACCTGAGCCACTGGCGTCGTTGAAGGATGCCGGCAAGCTTGACCGCTGGTTTCGCGAAAAAGGGATGGTCGCATTTGCGTTACGCGCCCCCGATGATTTTGTGCTGGATGTATTGATTCGTCCCGTCGTTGATTTCGCGACGCTGCGCGCAAACGCCGTGCAGGGTTCATTGCATGGTCGTAATTTTCTGTTTGCGGGACTCGACGAAATGCTCGAAATGAAGCGTGTTGCGGCTCGTCCGAAAGATCAGATAGACATCATCGCGTTGAACAAGATTAAGCAGGGTGAGAATCCCAATGACTGAGTCTGCCGCACCATCAAAAACGCTGAGCGAAAGTGAAGTGCTTCGCCGCATTGCGCAATGGGAATCGGCACGGGAGCTTTTTATTCAACTGCTTCGCGAGAATCCGACGATGAGAAAGTTTCAGGATGCGCGAACGTTGGAGAATCTTGGAATTGAGCGCTCGTCTTTGTAGTGACTCTGGCGTGAAACCCTTTTTCAATATGGGCATAGTGGCGATTTATGCGTAAAGTCGATATCTCGCGAGAATCCCCGGTAAGCCCATATTAAATAAGGATTCCCGAATTGACTCACAAATAACCGTACCGAAGGGATGATCGTTGACTCATAAGTCAGCGTACCGAGCGTTGTTAAAGATTCGGGCGAGAGTATCGTCGATATCGCGCTTCAATTTGAACGGGTTTAAGGTTTGGTAGTGAAGG
>JANXNO010000413.1 GCA_025354075.1 Burkholderiales bacterium
GTAGCGAACCGCACAAAAATCGAAATTGGTGGCGACACCGTAGCACTGGCCGACCACAAGCACCTTGCCGTCTGGTTGCAATGCCATCGCGAACGCGTAGGCGTCACCGCTGCCGATGGCGGTGATGACTTTGCCGCTTGCCCCAAAAGTCGGATCAAGCAAGCCGGTGTTGTCGTAGCGCGCGGCACAGAACGCGGGATGAGCGCCGCTCATGCAAACGCCTGCCGTCAGCACTTTGCCATCCGGTTGCACAAGCATCGCATGAGCACGGTCGTCAACACCACCGATTGACGTGATCGCTTTGCCGTTGCTGGCACCGCCCCATGTCGCGTCCAGTGTGCCCGGTTGACCCGGCGTGGAGCAGGCGGACTGACTGCCAAGCGCTGTGCAGAGCATGACGAAGGTCGGCGCAATGAGTCGTAGCGCGCGGTCAAACCATGAGGTGGAGTTCACGAACATTTCCCTAAATTGCACGGTGCCGGACTACGGAACCACTGACATGCCGCATTGATTGACCAAATAGTCGCGAATAGCGGGCCAAGTTTTGCGGGCGGCATGGCTCGGGAAGCTGATGCCGCTCAGCACTGCGCTGCCCGACATTCCCAGCGACACGCGGGCAATGATCAGTGCGTCGGTGGTGCCGAGCACCTGGCCGTCCCCGTCGACGTCCATTGAGCAGTTTTGCGCGTTGAATGGGCCACCAAGATAGCGAGTCACGCACATGGTGTTGTCGTTGCAGACTCCCACGGCAACCAGCTTGCTGTCTGGTTGTAGCGCGACGGCGTTTGCACCATCTCTTTTGCCTGAACCGCTGATTGGCGTGTTCACTTGACCGCCAGCGCCAAAAGACGTGTCGACCAAGCCATTGTCAGTGCGACGAAGCACGCAGATGAGGTCGGTGCCGCTGCCGTGAGGTAAGTTGACCCGCCCAGCCGTAACGATTCGCCCATCCGCCTGAAGCGCGAACGAATTGGTAGAACAGAAGGAGGATGAGGATGAGGCGATGCGTGGCGCGCCGTTGGTAAAGGCACTGTCGCTCACTCCCGTCGCGGTGAAACGGGCAAGGCAAGATCCCACATCCGAGCCTCCGGAGGCGACATCGGTGACGCAGCGAAATGCAATCACTATCTGGTTATCGGGCTGCAAAGCGACGTAGGTGACAGTGTTAGAAGAATACTGTCCTAACGGCGAGTTGCTGAGCGACGTAACCAGTCTGCCATTGCCGTTGAACGTCGCGCTACAACCAGACAGCAAGCTGGTTGCCGTGGGAGTCTGCAACGACAACACCATGTGCGTGACTCGCTATCTTGGT
>JANXNO010000418.1 GCA_025354075.1 Burkholderiales bacterium
CTCACCTCGCTGGTGCCATCGATTCGCACGCCTATCGAGACGGTATTTGATCCCATTGAAATTGGCGTACCGCTTATCGCGGCGCTGACGCTGATTTATCGCTGGGTGCCCGCTCGCTTGAATGCATGGGCATCGCCTCTGGCGTCGGCATGTCTGGTCACATTGATGATAGAGATTGCGCGCTACGTGATCGTGAATCATTTCGCGCAAATGCCGCAACTCAAATCGTTGTACGGCGCGTTCATCGCGTTCCCGGTGCTAATGGTCACGTTGTTCGTGCTCTGGGCGCTGGTGCTCTATGGCGCGGCGCTGGTGGCGGAAGGGTTCGGTAGCAAACTGCGCTCGCCGAAAGGCGCAAAAGCAACGCGTCTGGTGATCGCCAGGTCGAAGGCCAAGTAATTTTGGTTTTCTAGCGCGGGCAACGCATTGCTCACCAAACCGTGGCAGATAACTCATTTGGCATGGCGATGCGCAGGTGCGCATGGGATGCCCGCCCTAGACGGGATGAACTGGCTGTGGCGGGATACGATGCGCGAGCACAAATCGCTATTTGAGCGGCGTATAACCGGGCAGCTTTGCGGACTCGACACGAAGTGCGGCTATCAGTTTCAGCACGATCGGATGCTGCCGGGTCTCGGTTCGCCCGGCGATGCGATAGGTCTCCCTGGCGAGCGGCACGAAGTGCAATTTGAATCGCGCAGCCGCAGTGCGTAGACCGGGGCCTGCGTCCGCTGCGCCTGCGGCAATAGTTGCTGCCACCGCTTGATGCGTGAACTCCTCATGACCATAGCCCGAAATTGCGGTTGCAGCCAGACCTGCGTCGGCCATCATAGTGTCCAGCAACGCGCGGGTGCTCGATCCGCGCTGACGGTTAACGAATCGCAAACCCGGAGTTGTCAGATCTGCGAGCCGCTTCACTTTCGACTTGAAGTGCGGCGCAACGATCAAACCCTGTTCGCGTTCCATCAATGCAACGCTCCAGAACTCTGCGTTATCTTCCACGCGAGACCACCAGGCCCTGGCGTGTAATTCCTGACCCGCGTTCGCCACGGATGCCGTTGCGTGGTGATACCCTGCGAGGTCAGCGTCACCGCGCAGCAAACTACGAATGCAGTCAACGCTGCCAGCGTTCGCCATGTGAATAACGTCCTGCAACTGTCTCGCTGTCGTGGCTGAAGCGGACGAGTCACAGGCGGGGCACATGTCAAATACCTTGCCAATTGCGTAGTCGTGACTAGCAAGTAGACGCAGTAACGGTTGATCGTACAGCGCTCGCGCCAGATCCGTGGATAAGGCGCTCACCCGCTCAGTCGACGGCGACGAGAACAACTCATCGTGTCTCTCAAGTGTGGCCAGCAGCGCGCGGCCCTTGCCCGTCAGATGCGTACCTCGCCCGCGCGCCTTGCCGACCAGTGTACTGCCCAGCACCGCGTCGAATGCCAGGAGCCGCCCCCAAAGTGTCCGGTAAGTGACACCGAGCGACTGCGCCGCGTGGGTGATTGACTGCGTGTCGGCTAAGGCTCGCAGGCTGCGTTTAAGTTCAACCAAATCAATGGTCTTATCCGCGCATTTCAAGTCCACTCGGAGCGAGAAATGAATTTGTGTTGGATTGTGGTGCAGCACCATTAAGTCGAATCAATTATGTAGGAACTTACATATTAAATCTTCGATTCAAAAATTGCCAAAATATCGTCAATGAAAATAAATGAAGTGCGACGTTAAGGGTGTTCGGAGATTCAATTGCTCGCGCGTTCGACTTGTTGCTGATGGCAGATTCGACGCTCGGCGACATCACGTTGTTGTCGCTGCGTGTGAGTGCGATGGCGACACTGGTTGCGACGCTGATCGGGCTGCCGCTCGGCGCCTGGGTTGCATTAACCGGTAGTCGCCTCCGTTTACCGATCGTCGTCATTCTTAACGCATGCATGGGCTTGCCGCCCGTGGTCGTTGGCCTTGTCGTCTACTTGCTGCTGTCACGCAGCGGCCCGATGGGGCCATTTGGCTGGCTTTTCACGCCCGCAGGCATGGTGATGGCGCAAACGATCCTCGTCGCGCCGATTATTGCCGCGCTGGCCAGGCAGACGATCGAGGACGCACACGTTAATTTGCGTGACTGGTTTGATTCGCTCGGACTCAGCGCGTCACAGCGGGTAGTGACGTTGATATTTGAAGCGCGCCTCTCGCTGCCGTGGTGTTGCTGGCAGGATTTGGGAGGGCTATTGCAGAAGTTGGCGCGGTAATGATCGTCGGCGGCAACATCGTAGGGTCGACGCGCGTGATGACCACCACCATCGCGCTTGAAACCTCGAAGGGTGATTTGCCGTTAGCGTTGGCGCTGGGCGCGTTGCTGGTCACGCTG
>JANXNO010000478.1 GCA_025354075.1 Burkholderiales bacterium
CCTGGGCAGCTTCTTCCGGCAGCGGAAGACGGTCTCCGTATTTTTTGTTTTGTCGACAACGTTTGCCGCGAGCCTGACCGCAGCCCTATGGCTATTCGTCATTTACGGCACCTCACAATTCTTCTCCCAAACCGGCGCGACGCTGATTGCTTCGCTGTTGACGCTCGCGGTCGTCGAGCACTTCTTTCTGGTACTCCCGATCCCGATGGAACGGCTCTGGGGCGCGGCACTGGCCCGCCGGAGAGGCGATGGTCAAACACACCGTTCATCGTCAATTAACGATGCGGCTCCCGTCATCAGCAGCGCTGATTTATCATCTGCGTCTGATTAGACCTCTGCTGCTGTGAACGAAAAGTACGCCGGTCGGCTTGCTGGTCGTTGAGCGCAGCAACCCGCAAATTCTCTTAACCTGGAGTGCATCATGATTGTGAAAACACGTCGTCAATTTGTTCAAATTTTTCCGTTGGTCGGCCTGGGCCTGCTTGCCGGTTGCGGAGACAAAAAGCCTACCGCCGTTGCGGCCGCGCCAGAATCAGCGCCCGCTGCAACGTCCGCCCCCGCTCCGGTGGCACCTCCTGTCGCTCCAGCGGCGGTGCCAGCAGCCTCAACACCCGCAGCGCCCGCCGGCAATCTGCCTATGGTCGCCGCCGATGACGCCACCGCAATCTCACTCGGCTATGTGAGCGACGAGACGAAGGTGGACAAAACGAAGTATGCGCAGCATGTTGCGGGCACCCACTGCGGTAACTGCTCGCTATTCCAAGGCGCGACTGGCAGCGCTTCAGGCCCATGTCCGCTGTTCCCTGGCAAACAGGTAAGTGCCAACGGTTGGTGTAGTGCCTACGTGAAGAAAGCTGCCTGATCCCCACGCGTCACGCAGCCTTAAGCTTGGCGGTGCTACGCTACGTCCCATAGTCTCAATTACCTAGCGATACCCTTGCAGTCTTCTTCTAGTATGACCCCGCTCGAGCGCCGCGCGAGCGGCTGGCTTGCGAGCATTGTCGCCCTTCGCCTCTTCGGCCTCTTTCTCATCCTTCCGGTATTCGCGATCTACGGTCGCGAACTGCCAGGGGGGGGTGAGGCTTATCTAATTGGGCTGGCCATCTCCATTTATGGCTTGACGCAGGGCCTGTTCCAGTTGCCGTTCGGGGCCGCGTCTGATCGTTTTGGTCGTAAGCCGGTCATTGTTTTCGGCCTGGCGGTGTTAGTGATCGGCAGCGTGGTGGCCGCAATGTCAACCACCATCGTTGGTGTGATTATTGGTCGCGCGCTTCAGGGCGCGGGCGCGGTGAGCGCGGCGGTATCTGCATTCATCGCCGACTCGACGCGTGATGAAGTGCGCACCAAAGCGATGGCGATGGTGGGCGGCATGGTCGGTATTACCTTCGCCGTCTCGTTGATCGGTGCTCCACCGCTGGTGGGAGTGGTTGGCTTGTCAGGATTATTCTGGATTACGGCCTTCTTTTCACTGTGCGGCATTGCGGTGGTGATGTGGGTGGTGCCGCCTGCGCCGATCAAGCCCGCGCCGGCTGAGCCGCTGCGGCATGGCGACGTCTTGTTCAATCCACAACTGTTGCGGCTTAACGTCGGCGTGTTCGTTTTATTCATTTGCCAAACCGCGATTTTTGTTGTGGTGCCGACGCTCTTGGTCGAGCGCGGCATGCTGCCGTCGCCACAGCACTGGATGGTCTATGCACCGGTACTAGTACTCTCGTTTGCAGCCATGATTCCACCTATGCTTGCCGCCGAAAAGCGTGGCAAAACGCGCGAAGTTTTTCTCGGCGCCGTCGCGGTGCTGTTTATTGCAATGGTGGCGGCGCCCTTCGCGATGAACCAGGCGCTCACCGGCATCGTGGTCTTTCTGTTGCTCTTTTTCATTGCGTTGAACCTGCTGGAGGCGCTGCAGCCGTCGCTTGTGTCCCGCCTCGCCCCGCCACACCTGAAAGGCTTTGCCATGGGGGTGTACAACACGACGCAGGCGTTCGGACTTTTCCTCGGCGGTATCCTCGGCGGAACGCTGGCCAAACGTTTTGGCGATAATGCGGTGTTTTATGTGTGCGCGGGACTAACTGCGCTCTGGTTCGTGGCGGCCTGGAATATGAAACCTCCGGCGAGAGTGCGATTTGTCGCGCCCAGCGTGGAGGCAAGCGAAACCGCCAGGTAAAAATTTTGAGGAGAACACTTTGGCTTCAGTAAATCGCGTCACCTTATTGGGTAACGTCGGGCAAGACCCTGAAATGCGCTATCTGCCGAGTGGCGAGGCGGTTGCAAAATTTTCTATCGCGACCACTGAAACGTGGAAGGATAAGTCTGGCGGCAAACAGGAACGTACCGACTGGCACCGCGTCGAATTCATTGGTCGTACGGCGGAAATCGTCGGAGAGTACGTCAAAAAAGGACGACAAGTCTATGTCGAAGGCAGCGTGCGATATGACAAGTGGACCGACAAGGAAGGCGTAGAGAAAACTCTCACGAAAATTAAGGGCGACAAATTGACGCTGCTGGGTAGCCGTGAGGGCGGCGCAAGCAGTGGCGGCGGAGACTCGTCCTTCGATGACGGTGATCGCAGCAGCGAACGGGGCGGCTCAACGCCGCGCTCCACCGGTCAGCCGATGGGCTCAGGCTCGTCATCTGGCTCAAGCGCGCCGAAAAAAGCCAAGCTCGACGATTTCGACGACGACATTCCGTTCTAGAGACGAATTTTAGTCAACAACTTTTGCGTGAAATACCCAGCACACAGGGGCTATTCACACAAAAGTGCAATAGTCGGTTGCACCTCAAATCGACCTCTAAGCCCATTTAGAACGGGCTTTTTCTTTAAAAGCTGTTACGTGCCGTCAGTCGTAGCGTAATGCGGCAAGCCGGGCGAACTGATCCCACTGCAACATTTCTGCGCCCTTCTCGAGGGTCGCTAGGTTGTGCGCCATTGCTGCACCGAGGGTTTCGACGCGAACGCCGCGAAACTTGCGCAGGGGCCCGAGCATCAAACGCGACAAGCCTGGCCAGAACGCCAGCGTCAGTGCCTGTGACAATCCATATCGATTGTTCGGCGTGAGGATCATTGACGGCTGAAACACGCTCAGCCGCTCAAAATTTAGTGCCATCAGGGCGTTGTTCAATTCGCCCTTGATGCGCAAATAAAACGACCGCGATTGTGAGTCTGCCCCGACCGCGCCGAGCAACTCAAAATGGCGCACACCCGACTGTTTGCAGAGCGTGGCAAACGCAATCACAACATCCTTGTCGATGTGCACGAATTCTGACTTGCTCATCTGCGACGGCTGGCCGACGCCCAGCGTGCACACCGCGCAGTCGTGGCCTGCGATCAGCTGGGCGTACGAGTCGGGCGAGCTGACATTAACCACATGCTGCGTTACGGTCGCACCGCGCGGTACGAGGCCTGGCGGCAGCGGGATCTTGCGCCGCCCGAACAAGGTGAGGCGCGTGAGATTCGGCATCGAAAGCAGCGTCGATACGACTTGCCCACCCACCGCCCCACTGGCACCCAGCATTACTACCGTTAACGGTCTCGACATTTTCGCGCGTCCCCACTGCCAGAAGTATCGAGCCTAACAGTGCTCGGTGAGTGAAGCGTTAAAAAGCGCGCACGACGCCCACCGCGGTGACCAGCGCACCCAGCAACAGCATGCCACCGGCCATCCGCGCAATCACCAGTCCCGCCGCCGGTCGCCCAGCCAGCCAGCCCTGCGTGCTGCCCGCAGCCAGCGCAAGACCGCCGTAGACCGCGATTTGCGTCATGGCGATGATGCCGCCTAGCGCCAGCGCCTGAACCCAGACGGCTCCGTATTCGACGCGCAGAAATTGCGGGAATACGGCGAGCGTGAACAAATACGCCTTGGGGTTAAGTAGGCAGGTCATAAGCGCCTGGCGAAACGTGGACCAAGCAGTACGACGAACCTGCAAGAGGGAACTGGCGCCCTCATGAATGCCCGGTTCGCTGCCGGACTGACTGCGTAAGAGCGACACACCGATCCCGGCGATGTAGAGCGCGGCCACGATCAGCATCGTATCCGTCAATCCCGGCACCAGCTTGAACAGCAGGCCCACGCCGAGCACGCCAGAGAGGGTATGGCAGACGCCGCCCGCCACGATGCCCGCCACGGCGAATGCGCCACGCCTTCGCCCGCCTGCCAACGCGCTGGCCAGCACAAACGCCATGTCCATACCAGGCAGCACGATAATGCCGAGCACCATGAGGAAGAAGAGCCAGAGATGAGTGAATTCAGTCATTTTTTGCCTTAATTGCATCGCGATGTCCGCCGCAATTTAGGCGCACTTCAGGGCGTAATCCGCCCTGATTCAACGTAGACTCGCGCAGATGTATTCGCCTACGACTCGCGTATTGACTGTCCTCGAATTGCTGCAAATACATGGGCGCATGAGCGGCGTTGAACTCGCAAAGCGACTGGAGGTTGATGGCCGCACGCTTCGCCGCTACATCACGCGGCTGGACGAACTGGGCATTCCCGTGACGTCCGAGCGCGGTCGGCACGGGCATTACAGTCTGGTCGCGGGCTACAAATTGCCGCCGATGATGTTCACCGATGATGAGGCGCTGGCGATCTCCGTTGGACTAGTCGCGTCGCGGCAACTCGGTCTGGCCGGGGCCGCGCCCGCCGTCGAAAGCGCGCAGGCAAAGCTCGAACGCGTGTTGCCCGCACCACTCAAAACTCGGCTGCGTGCATTGAGCGAATCGATCACACTGGACTTGCGCGCATCGCCGTCAGCGAAAGATAACAAAGCGCTGATGAATTTGAGCACCGCGGCGCATCAACGGCAACGCGTACATCTGCACTATCGCTCGCCACAGGGCGAAACCTATCGTGAAAGCGAACGCGATTTCGATGCCTACGGGCTGGCCTGGCGCGCGCGGCGCTGGTACGCAGTCGGCTGGTGTCATCTTCGTAACGACTTGCGCTCGTTCCGGCTGGATCGCATCGCCCAGGTTGACGTGCTGGATGCCCGTTTCGAAGCGCCGCAATCGTTCGATGCGATGGCGTATCTGGCGCATGGTGTTGCGACCTTGCCGCGCGCGATCAGCATTGTCGTGCTGCTGAAGACCGATCTCACAACCGCGCGTGAAGACCTGTTTGAAGCGATGGGTGTGTTTCAGGCGTGCGCTGAGGGCGTGATGTTGCACAGTCAAGCAGACGATCTCGACTGGTACGCGCGGCAACTGGCGAGGCTCCCGTTTGCGTTTGAAGTGCGTGAGCCAGAAGCGCTGCGCGGGGCGTTGGTGGCGTGTGCGAATAATTTGTTGGCTATGGCGAGAAAATAACGTACGTGTCAGTCCCACAAAGCCGAGAAGTAGCTTTGCAGATTGGATCTCATCGCTCGGAGCCCGACTCCAAACCACCGACGATTCCCGGAACAACCTTGCGAAGGTGGCTCGCGAACTCCAGCAAATGCGCCGCTTGGGTGCCGGTGCGCGACCACACCGCTTCGAAGGCGATGCTGACCCCGCTAGCCGATTTATCGGCAATCGGCAGTGCCATGTTTCTGCTGGATGACGCTTCTGATTTCGGCAGAATTGCCGAGCCGATACCCAACGCGGCCCATTCTTCGAGCACCTGGTAGCTCATCGCTTCGCCAGAGTATTCGTGAAGTTTCCGCCGCGGGCTGCGAAACAGCGCACGGGTCGCGCGCGACAGTCCACAGGCGTCGGGCACCATGACGTACGTTTCGTCCGCAATGTCTTTCAGTTGTACCGAGTGCGGACGCGTGGCGTTTGATCGCTCGGCAGCGCGAGGGACGAACAACAAGGGCTCCTCGTACAAGAACGTCGCGGCCCATGCACTTTTGTGCGCGCTGGTGACGCCGAAAACAAAGTCCAGCATGCCATCATCAAGCATGCGAAAGAGGTCCGCTATGTTCATCTCGCGCAATTCCACATCAATGTTTGGGTGGTGCCGTCGGAACGGCTCAATCATCACGCCCAACAGGTTCGCATTAATGAGCGGTGATGTGCCGATGCGAATCAAACGCTTGTTGGGTTTCAGGAAAGACTGACCCTGATGAACCAGGCTGGACTGCGCAGCGAGCACCTCATTGATGTAGGGCAGGACATGCGCACCAAACGGCGTCAGCGCCACGTTGCGCGTCGTGCGAACGAACAGGCGCTCGCCCAATTCATCTCCAGTTACGCGATACCGTTCGAAGGTGTTGGTTGGGTCACGCAACAGAGCGCTGCTGCGGCCGTAAACGAACCCTCGGAGGCAACGGCACTGGCAAATCGAATTTGGCTGAGATTCATTTCCTATTTATAGATTTATTTAATAAACAGTATGTGAAAAGACAATTTTTCTATGAACTGACGTCTACCTAG
Source organism: Burkholderiales bacterium (assembly GCA_025354075.1). Lineage (GTDB taxonomy): Bacteria > Pseudomonadota > Gammaproteobacteria > Burkholderiales > Casimicrobiaceae > Casimicrobium. Next base: position 6,347 of record JANXNO010000478.1, read on the forward strand.
CATTCATACCTTGGAAGGGGCTCGCTAAAACGGACGCCATGGATT
>JANXNO010000492.1 GCA_025354075.1 Burkholderiales bacterium
GGCTTGCCGCGACCGGCCGCGGCAAGCCGTTCCTACAGTTTTCACTACATCATTTCGATAGCCATAGCGATACCCTCGCCGCCACCGATGCACAATGCGGCCACGCCTTTTTTGCCGCCGGTTTTTTTCAGTGCGCCAATCAGCGTCACGATGATGCGCGCGCCGCTTGCGCCAATCGGATGGCCGAGCGCGCAGGCGCCGCCGTGAATGTTCACTTTGTTGTGCGGAATGTCGAACTCTTTCATCGCCGCCATCGTCACGATGGCGAACGCTTCGTTGATCTCAAACAAGTCCACGTCGGCCGTCGTCCAACCAGTCTTTTTGTAGAGATTGTTGATCGCGCCGACCGGGGCCGTGGTGAACCATTCCGGCTCCTGGCTGTGCTCCGCGTGACCAACGATCTTGGCGATGGGTTTCAATCCCAACGCCGTTGCTTTCGACAGTTTCATCACCACCAATGCCGCCGCGCCATCCGAAATGCTCGATGCATTGGCCGCAGTGATCGTACCGTCCTTAACGAATGCGGGCTTCAGGCCAGGAATCTTGTCCAGCTTGGCTTTGGGGGGTTGCTCGTCGGCATCGATGGCCACATCGCCGCCTTTGCCCTTCACCGTCACGGGTACGATTTCCCACTTGAATGCGCCGCTCTTGGTGGCTTCCTGCGCGCGAGTGGTTGACGCAATCGCAAACGCGTCTTGTGCTTCACGGGTGAACGCATATTTCACGGCGCAGTTCTCGGCAAAGAAGCCCATCGGTTTGCCTTTTTCGTACGCATCTTCGAGACCATCGGTTGCCATATGGTCGAGCAACTGCCCCGCGCCGTAGCGATAGCCCGTGCGCGCCTTGGTCAACATGTGTGGCGCGTTGGTCATCGATTCCATGCCGCCTGCCACAACAATTTCGCGCGTTCCAGCCATGATTTCGTCATGCGCCAATTGCGTGGCTTTCATGCCGGAGCCGCACATTTTGGTGATGGTCAGGGCGCCGACGCCTTTTGGCAAACCGGCCTTCAATGTGGCCTGTCGTGCGGGTGCTTGACCCTGTCCTGCCATCAGGCAATTGCCGAGAATCACCTCTTCAATTTGCTCGGGCTTCAAGCCCGCGCGCTCAACGGCAGCCTTGACCGCGACCGCGCCCAAATCTGACGCTGACAAGGACGCAAAATCACCCAGCATGCCGCCCATCGGCGTGCGCACAGCTGCAACTATGACTACAGGATCTGCTACGGGATCAGACATGACACTCTCCAGAAATATGTTTTCGTACGGCCTGTGACCGACCTTAGCGTGTTCTAAAAATGCTCAATTCATACGGGGGCATAACGACTGCCTCCGTGCGAACGGATGCGCCTAAGCACGGCGAGAAATCCACGCACTCCATTGTGACGCAAACGCGCCGATGATGCCGCCGAGTAGTGCCGAAAGCGCAATCCCTGCAAGCGACAACCGGGTGGCCGTCATGGCAATTGCGAGCGCCGCTGCACCGATCAATACTTGCAGAAATAGCTTTCCCGGTGCTGACCACGGCCGTTGCTGCAACGCGATCGCCATGCCGAACCACGCCAGCGCTACGCCCAGCCACAACAGGATGCGCGCGGGCATGGGAGCCACCGCAAAGCCAAACATACCGATGATGGCGAGAAAAAAGCCGAGCAGCATCCAGTGGTTGCGGGTCATACGCCCGCCTGCAGAATGCCACCGTCACGCTCGTGAATGGCAGCAATGGCCGCTGTGATCTGGTCGCGCTTATCGTCGGGGCCGCTCAGTTCGAGCCCAAGGCTTCGCAACAAGCCGTCTTCAATGCCATACACGAGCCCATGCAACGCCAGCGGCTGCCCGCGAGCCCATGCATCGCGCACAACCGTCGTGCGCGCCAGGTTTACCACTTGCTCCGCCGCATGCAGTTCGCACAATTTGCGCAATTTCGACGCGCGATCAGGCAGCGCGTCAAGCCCGGTGCGATGGTGCTCAAACGTATCGCGGACGTGCTGCAGCCAGTTGTCGGAAATACCCAAGCGTTCGCCGTCGAGCGCCGCTGCAATGCCGCTGCAACCGTAGTGACCGACCAGCATCACGTGTTTCACCTGAAGAATTTCCACTGCAAAGTGCAGCACCGACAGGCAATTCAAATCGGTATGAACGACCACGTTTGCCACATTGCGGTGAACAAAAATATCGCCCGGTGGCAGGCCAATAATCTGGTTGGCCGGAACGCGCGAATCCGAGCAACCGATCCACAAGTATTCTGGACGCTGCTGATGTTTGAGCTTCTCAAAAAAATCCGGATCGTCGGCGAGGACGGTCTTTACCCAGGCACGATTGTTGGCGAAGAGGTGAGCGAGGGATTTCATGGGAACTGGTGTCAAAGTAGTTTTCTTCACCCCAGCGAAGGCCGGGGCTCATCGTCTCTAGGCAAAATTTTTTGTACTGCGCCCAAGGGTTTCGTTGGCCATCATGGTTGCCAGCCTGCGCTGGATGACAAACGTTGCAAGCCCTAGTGCTGTCAATATCCCCCTATTTTGTCTCGTTATACAGTTCACGTCCGATCAACATGCGACGAACCTCGCTGGTGCCAGCGCCAATTTCGTAGAGTTTCGCGTCGCGCCAGATGCGACCGGTCGGGTATTCGTTGATGTAGCCGTTGCCACCCAACGCCTGAATCGCTTCGCCCGCCATCCATGTGGCCTTCTCGGCACAGTAAAGGATCACGCCTGCCGCATCCTTGCGCGTGACCTCGCCGCGATCACAGGCTTTGGCGACCGCGTACAGATAAGCGCGGCCCGCCGAAAACGTCGCGTACATGTCCGCCAGCTTGCCCTGCATGAGCTGAAATTCACCAATCGACTGATTGAACTGCTTGCGCTCATGCACGTAGGGCAGCACCACATCCAGGCACGCCGCCATCAGCCCCACCGAGCCGCCCGCCAGCACCGCGCGCTCGTAGT
>JANXNO010000550.1 GCA_025354075.1 Burkholderiales bacterium
GGTGCTCGAAAACATTTTTCGCAACATTGAAAACGGCATGGGTCGCATTCAGGCCGCACTCGTGGGCACCCGCGAAATCGGCTTTGCGGTGGTCGCGATGACCATGACCCTGGCCGCAGTATTCGCGCCGCTCGCTTTCTCTACGGGCCGCACCGGCCGCTTGTTTATCGAATTCGCGCTGACGCTCGCGGGTGCCGTCGTGGTGTCCGGTTTTGTAGCGCTCACGCTGTCGCCCATGATGTGCTCGATGCTGCTCAGGCACGAGACCAGCCACTCGAAAATTTACAACTGGATTGAGCGCGGCTTCGATGCGTTCACGCGTGGCTACAAACGGTTGCTGATTCTCGCGCTCGACAACCGTTTGATCATCGTGATGATCTGGCTGATCACCGTGTTTGCCTCGATCGGCATGTACATGACAATCAAGGAAGAGGTTGCGCCGCTCGAAGATCGCGGCGTGATTTTCGGGTTTGTATCCGCACCCGAAGGCTCCACCTCCGACTATCTGGTGAAGTACGTGCAGCAGATCGAAGGCATCTACAAGACGCTGCCGGAAACACTCGTATACGGCGGCAATGGCGGCTTTCCCAATGTGGCCGATGGCACCGCTTTGTTGCGTCTAAAAGATTGGAAAGATCGTACCCGTTCGCAGGGCGACGTCGCTAAAGAATTAGCCCCAAAATTGCAGGCGCTCGCGGGCGTTCAGGCGTTCCCGACTCAGCCGCCGTCGCTGGGTGCCAATCCGCGCGCAAAACCGGTCGAATTCGTGATTCTCGCTGCGGTGCCGTACGAGCAGATGCAGGGTTTCGTGCAGAGCATGCAGGCCGAGATGCAAAAGAATCCCGGGTTCGTCAACATTGACACCGATTTGCGCATGAATACGCCGGAGCTACGGGTGCGTGTCAACCGCGATAAAGTAGTTGACGTCGGCGCCAACGTAGACGTGGTGGGCCGCACGCTGGAGACGATGCTCGGCGGCCGTCTGGTGACCCGCTTCAAGCAGGACGGCGAGCAGTACGACGTGATCGTGCAGGTCGCGCGCGATGGTCGCGACACGCCGGAGCGCATCAGCGAAATCAACGTCCGCAATCGCAACGGCGACATGGTGCCGCTGTCGAATCTGGTCACCGTACGCGAAGGTGTGAGCCCGCGCGGCATCGCTCACTTCCAGCGCGTACGCGCAGCCACCGTTAACGCCAACCTCGCCCCAGGATTTACTCAGGGCGAGGCGCTCGCTTACATGGACGCAGCGGCCAAGCGGGTGCTGCCGGCCAACGTGCAAAACGACCTGTCGGGCCAGGCGCGCGAATTTCGCGATTCATCGAGCGACATTTTGTTTGTGTTGCTGTTGGCCATTGCCTTTATTTTTCTGGTGCTTGCGGCGCAGTTTGAAAGTTTTCTGGATCCAATGGTCATTCTGACTGCGCTGCCGCTGTCGGCTGTGGGCGCATTGCTGGCCTTGAATCTGACCGGAAACACGCTCAACATTTACAGCAAGATCGGCTTGATTGCCCTGATCGGCTTGATTACCAAGCACGGCATTTTGATCGTGGAGTTTTCCAATCAGTTACGCGATCAGGGGCGCAGCATTCGCGATGCTGTGGTTGAGGCTGCCGAGCTGCGCTTGCGTCCAATCTTAATGACCACCGGCGCGATGGTGCTCGGTGCCATCCCACTGGCGCGAGCCGTCGGTGCGGGTGCCGAGAGCCGCCGGGTGATCGGGTGGGTAATCGTGGGTGGACTGATGGTGGGCACCGTGCTCACGCTGTTTGTGGTGCCTACCGCGTACACTCTGCTGGCACGCGCGGGTCGTGGTGCTCGCGAACGCGAGATTGCCGAGGCCGAAACGCTCGCGCAGCACCCTGTGCCCATTGCCGGGGAATAATCAATTACGGAGAACCCGATGAGTGCTGGTATCTCAATCAAACGCCTTGAGGCCACCGACGCTGGCGTCTACCGCGCCTTGATGCTGCGTGCCTACAGCGAACATGACACGGCATTCACCTCAACGTTTGAGGAACGCGCCAACAAGCCGGTTGATTGGTGGAGCAGGCGTCTGCAAGACCCGACCACGGTGACGCTCGGTGCATTCGATGCGGGCGATTCGCTGATCGGAACGGTGCGGCTTGAGGCGTACCAGCGTCAGCGTGAGCGGCACAAGATTCAGCTCACGGCCATGTACGTGATGAAAGATTACGCGGGCAGTGGCATCGGTCGACGTCTGCTTGATGATGCGCTCATCGAATCACGCAAGTTAAATGGTATTGAGCTCATCAATCTCACCGTCACAGCGGACAACCTGCCCGCTGTGCGACTCTATTCAAAGCTCGGATTCCAGACGTTCGGCCGCGAAAGCCGGGCGGTCAAAGCGACGCTGGGCTATCTCGACAAACTGCACATGTGGCGACCTGTCAGCGCCGATTATCTGGTGCAGGGTTAGTACCGCCGCCGCAAGCCTCTGCTCACAACGCGATACTGCGTCCCCCGTCCACGTTAATCGTCTGGCCGGTTACATAGTTGGCGTCGCACACCAGATATTTCACTGCCTCGGCGATCTGCGCCGTGCCACCTTCGCGTTTGAGCGGTACATGATTCAGAATTTGTTGGCGTTCGGCGGCTGAAATCTGGCCGTCATCGGGCCACTCAATAGGCCCCGGTGCCACCGCGTTAACGCGAATCTCTGGCGCTAAATCTCGTGCCAGCGCGTGCGTCAAGCCACGCAATCCGGCCTTCGCCACGTTGTAGATCAAATAGCCCGCCATCGGGCGCTCAGCGTGAATGTCGGTGATATTCACAATGCAACCGCCGGTCGTTTTTAAGTGCGGGGCAGCGGCTTGTGACAAAAACAGTGGTGCTTTGAGATTGCTGCCGATCAGGGCAATCCAGTCGGTGTCAGTGAAATCGGCGACTGCGGTGGCATAAAACGTGGACGCGTTGTTCACCAGTGCATCAAGCCGACCATACGCAGAAATTACGCCCTCAACCAGGGGGGCCAAGGTCGCAGTCTGCAACAAATCGGCCTGCACCGTGATCGCAGAATCAGCGCGCAACGCGTTCAACGTCGCAGCCAACGCGTCGGCTGCGTCCGCCGATGCGCGATAATGGATTGCCACTCGCCAGCCCTCGTCATGCAGGCGTTTCACAATGGCGGCACCCACCCGTTTCGCCCCACCTGTCACCAACACGACGGGCGCACTTTTCTCGCTCACCATGGCTTCAACCTTGCCACTTTCTGCACCGTCAGTATTGCCAGCTCCGTCCCTTGAAGCAAGCGCTCACGGGGATAAGGTGGTCGCTTACTTGCGCGCATTGATCGCCGCGGCACAAACATCGGGCACGCTCGATTCAGGTTCAATTTCATTCACCGATTTTATGCGCGCTGCCCTGTACGCACCGGGCCTTGGCTACTACACGGCAGGTGCGACCAAGCTGGGTTTCGGCGGTGATTTTGTGACCGCGCCCGAGATGTCTCCGTTCTTCGGCGCGGCGCTGGCAGATGCATTTGTTGGGCTCGGCGCAGCGCACGTGCTCGAACTCGGGGCGGGGTCAGGCAAGCTGGCGCGTGACTTTTTAGCGGCCAGCAACGGCGTGCATTCGTATACCATTTTGGAAGTGAGCGCCGATTTGCGTGATCGCCAGCAGTCGATGCTCACAGGCCAAAAAATCGTCTGGCTTGACGCGCTGCCAGAGCAAATTGATGGTTTGGTCATCGCCAACGAAGTGCTCGACGCGGTGCCCTGCGAAATCGTGCGTTTTCACGACAATCGCTACGAGCAGGCGCGCGTCGCGGTGCAGGGCGAATCGTTCTCCTGGAGCTGGCAACCGCTGTTGCACGGCGCATTGCTCGACGCTGCCAAACTGCGCATCCCGCCCATCGAAGGCTACACAACCGAACTCAACCTCGAAGCCGAAGCCCTTGTCGCCACGCTAGCGGCCCGTCTCAGCCACGGCGTACTTTGCTTCATCGATTACGGCTTCCCACGTCGGGAGTATTACCTGCCCGACCGCAGCACGGGCACGCTCGCTTGTCACTATCAGCAACGCGTGCATTTCGACCCGCTGATCCTCGCCGGTTTGCAGGACATTACAGCGCACGTAGATTTCACTGCGATGGCGGAAGCCGGGGTGGACGGGGGTGCCAGCGTGATCAGCTATTCCACGCAAGCGCAGTTTTTGTTGCACGCCGGGTTGCTGCAACGCCTCGAATCGTACGAATTTGCGCGCGACGCCCAACGCGCCACCGCATTCGGTGCGGTGCAAAAACTGCTTTCGCCCGCTGAAATGGGCGAATTGTTCAAAGTGCTCATCGTCGCCAAGGGCGTGGCAGTCGAGCAATTGGCAGGTTTCAGCACGTTAGATCAGAGCTATCGGCTGTAACAACTTACTATCGCTCTCCCCGTCCGATAAGGGGTAAAGCCTGATAATTGCACTAGTCGACCTTTCATTTTTTAAGCAGCTAGCCCAAGCTCATCAGCCATTACTGTAGAAAGTCGCTGCACTATTTTCCGGTGAAAATCCGTTTCAACCAGGTGTGTCGGTCTTTCTTTGCTTCTTCGTTAAGCAGTTCGTCCGATTCGAACATCTGCCGTGATTTCGGCAGCGTGGCGGCGCGAAACAAATCCACCTGCTCCAGCGTTTGCACCCAGGCATCGCTGGTGGCGAACTGGAAATGCAGCTTGGCGGGCGCGGCATAGATGATCCATTTTTCTGGATCGAGCGGCTCTATGGCGCTTAAGTATGCAGCCCAATTCGCCTTATCAAAACTGTCGCGAAACGCCTTTGCCTTAGGCTGTTCGGTCACTTGCAGCCAACCGCTCGGTTTGCCCGGCGGGCTCATTAACACGGCGGCGTCGATGCGTGGGTCTACACCGGCCAGCAACGCTGCCGTCCAAGCGCCATAGCGATGGCCGACCACCGCTAGCTTGTCGATGTTGAATTCGGGGCGCGTGGCGGCCCAGTCGATGGCGCGGCGAGCGTCGATCACCGCGTCACGGATCACGTCGGCGTCGCCCACATTGTTGTCGGCGCGATGCACATACGGCTGCTTGAACGGCAGCTCAACCAGCAGCGAGGCAATGCCGCTGGCGGCAAGGGTCTCTGCCTCGGCCACAAACATGGCGCGCCGCACCTCCGCCCCTTCCCGGTGCAGCCAGAGCACGGTCGGATGTTTGCCTTTGCCGAGCGGTGCCACAACGGTCAATTCGATCTCGCTGCTGCCGCCCGCCGTCGGGCTGGGCAGCTTCCATTCGGTGATGTCGCAGCAGCGCGCCTTGCGCTGCACGCCACCGGGCAACGCGGGAACGCCTGTGACTTTGGCATAGTCGAATCGCATTGCCTGGTCGGGCGGCGCTTTTTCGGCGTGGGCCGTGACCGTTGCTGCTAAAGCCAAACTTGTCAAAATGGCGTATAGCGTACGGCTTGCACGTGCGGTGCCTGGAGCTTGGCTCATGTAAGGTGTCTCCTCATTGTGGCGACTCATTCAAAATTGCTTAGACTGGTTTAAAGGATTGTTATGCTGATTCGTCGCCCTACCGACATTTTGCCCTCAGAGATTACCTCACACAGCCAGTACAACGCGCGCCGTGAATGGCTTAAGGCCGCTTGCTCGATGGGCCTGATCGCCGGGTTGCCCGGTTTATCGGCTTGCGAAGCGCAGGCGCAGGGCGCGAAGCTCGCGGGCGTAAAACCAAACGCAACCTACGGCCTGCCCGAGGGAGAAAAATTAAACAAATTTGATGAGTTGAAGAGCTATTGCAACTTTTACGAATTTGGCACTGACAAAACCGATCCGCCCGCGAACGCCAAGTCGTTGAAGACACGTCCGTGGACGGTTGCGGTCGAGGGCGAAGTTTTGAAGCCGAAAGTCTTCGACATCGACGAACTGTTCAAACTGGCACCGCTGGAGGAGCGCATCTATCGCTTTCGCTGTGTCGAGGCATGGTCGATGGTGGTGCCGTGGATTGGCTTTCCTCTGTCGGCGCTGATCAACGCAGTGCAACCGAAGGGCAACGCCAAGTTCGTCGAGTTCGTCACGCTCGCCGACAAGGCGCAAATGCCCGGCCTGCGTGCCGGCGTGCTCGACTGGCCGTACACAGAGGGCCTGCGCATGGACGAGGCGATGCACCCGCTGACGCTGGTCACGCTGGGCGCGTTTGGTGAGGTGTTGCCCAATCAAAACGGTGCGCCGATCCGCATGATCATGCCGTGGAAATACGGATTTAAAGGCGGCAAATCGATTGTGAAAATTCGCTTCGTCGAGAAAGAGCCGCGCACTGCGTGGGTCAAGGCCGGGCCGAGCGAATATGGCTTTTATTCCAACGTCAACCCAACGGTGGATCACGCACGCTGGAGTCAAGCCACCGAGCGACGCCTCGGAGAATTCGGCAAGCGCAAATCGCTGATGTTCAACGGCTACACCGATCAGGTGGCATCGATGTATACCGGCATGGACTTGAAGAAGTTTTTTTAATCGCTAGCGGTTCGCGACGGGATTTGGCGATTGGCGAACGCGTTAGTCTGTTGATCGCACGTCCGTTGCGATGACGGTCGACCGCCCCTGAAATAGAGGCATCTCCACTCCCGCCGCGCCCACATCATGACCACCGGAACGCCTATCGTCTATGCCCATCTCGCGACCGTACTGCCTGCGTTCGTGATCGGTACTTACATGATGGTTTCGCGCAAAGGCTCGAAAATTCATCGCTTGCTGGGCAAAATTTATATGGTGCTGATGATGACCACAGCCATCATTGCGCTGTTCATCAAAGCCGAAGTAGGGCCACAGTTATTCGGTCATTTTGGATTCATTCACCTGTTCTCGGTTCTCGTTTTATACAGCGTACCCAAGGCTTATTTCGCAGCGCGCCGCCATGACCGAAAATCGCACGCGTTGCGCATGATTAGCGTCTATGTCGGCGGTCTGCTCATCGCAGGCAGTTTCACGCTGATGCCCGGTCGACTCATGCACACATGGCTATTCACCTAAGTTCTCTTCGCTCCCCGACGCAAACCTTCGTACAACGCACCAAGTGGCTATTGATCCTGCTCGGTATGCTGCCGCTGGCGCGCCTCGCAGTGGGCTTTCCGCTAAGCTGGCTCGGTGCCAACCCGATTGAATTCATTACCCGATCTACTGGCACGTGGACCATTGCAGGCATCGCCATCACGCTGTCGATCACACCGCTGCGCAAGCTGCTCAACTGGCCCTGGCTGATCCGCCTGCGCCGCACAGCGGGGCTGCTGGCGTTTTTTTATGCCTGCCTGCACTTCACCACCTACCTCTGGTTTGACCGTTTTTTTGACGTCGACGACGTCATTAAGGACATCATCAAACGCCCGTTCATCACGGTCGGTTTTGCCGCGTTTGTTCTGCTGATTCCGCTCGCGGTCACGTCAAAAAACAGCATCATCAAAAAGCTCGGTGCGAGGCTTTGGCAACGCATTCACTATTTGATTTATTTGATCGCCGTTCTGGCGGTGATTCACTACTGGTGGCTGGTCAAAAAAGACATTACGCAACCGGTGATTTATGCCAGTGTGTTTGCGGTGCTGCTGGGGCTGCGTGTGGTGTGGAAAATGCGCAGCACGAGGACGCGCGTCAAGCTGGCCGCCCCACCTGTCACCAAGGGTTCACGAAGCTGATCTAAACTGTATGAAATATTGGGGTGTCGATGCTTGGGCAATCCGCTCTTCGTGCTCGACCCAGCTAGGGTAACGTATGCGTCCACATCGCTTTGACTTGAAATCGCTCGCTTCGATCCTCGGGCTGTTGCTGCCGTTTTTTTTACCCACGGCCAGCGCAGATCCCACGCAGTCGGCGTCATCCGCATTCGATTGGGACGTTCGGTTTCAGTCAACTTACGTCACCCAAAGCAAGCCAGCGTTTCGCGCGGCATACTCTGGCGACAACAGTCTGTCGCCCAATCGTGAAGCCAGCTATTCGTTCACGGCCACCGCTGCGCTCGGCGTTCGACTGTGGCCCGGTGCCGAGATTTATTTCAACCCGGAAGTCGCGCAAGGCGTCCCACTATCGGGGTTGACTGGGCTGGGTGGCTTTCCGAACGGCGAGCTGGCGCGAACCTCTGGCGCGGCGCTTAAGCTGTATCGCGCTCGTTCGTTTCTACGGCAAACTTGGGGCTTGGGCGGCGACGAGCAAAAAGTCGAAGCCGACATCAATCAACTGGCCGGAACTCAAAAGAAGGAGCGCCTCGTATTCACGGTGGGCACGCTGTCGGTGCAGGATTTATTTGACGACAACACCTATGCGCACGATCCGCGCGCTGAGTTTCTGAATTGGGCACTGTTGACGCATGGTGCATACGATTTTGCCGCTGATGCTCGCGGTTATACGTCGGGCTTTGCGCTGGAATATTTTCGCAATGACTGGGCGTTTCGATCTGGACGATTTGCACAGCCAAAGCAACCCAACGGGCAGCCACTTGACTACCGTCTGTTCAAAAACTACGGCGATCAGATCGAGATTGAGCGAGCACACCTGCTCGCCAATCAGCCAGGAAAACTGCGCTTGATGGCTTTCCGTAATGTGGCAAAGATGGCGCGGTTTAGCGACGCGCTGACGCTGGCCGATCGCACCCGAACCACACCCAGCATCGATAACGTACGAACCGGGCAGCGCGCAAAAGTGGGCGTGGGTATCAATGTGGAGCAGTCACTCACGCCTGAGATTGGCGTTTTTGCCCGCGCGATGTGGGCGGACGGCAAAACTGAGACCTACGCCTTCACCGAAATTGATCGATCCTTCTCGGCCGGGACGTTGATCACTGGCACCGCATGGGGTCGCAGCCGGGACGTGCTCGGGCTGGCGCTTGCAAGCAACCGGCTTTCCGCGTCACATCGCACTTATTTGGCTCGCGGTGGCCTGGGATTTTTTATCGGCGACGGTGCGCTCAACTATCGCCCGGAGACGATCACGGAGGCGTTTTATCGCTGGAATGTCATGAAAGCGGCTTGGCTCAGCGCTGACTTCCAGTACATCCGCAACCCCGCCTACAACGCGGCTCGCGGCCCCCTGCGTGTCGCGTCGGTTCGTTTGCACACGGAGTTTTAAGCCGCACTTAATATGCCGCACACTCATAGAGCCTGACCGTTGCTGTGGTCAGCAGGCGATAGCCATGCGCATTTCGCATGCGCAGCCCATCGGGGCTCGCTTTCGGGCACGAAACTTTCTAGCATTGCGCGTATCAGTCGCCACAAGCGATGCATTTGCGGTCTATAGCTCATGAAGCGCGTTTTAGTTCTCGGTGCCGGTATTCTTGGCGTTCACACGGCGTATTTTTTGCGGCAGCGCGGCTATGAGGTCACCGTCGTTGACCGTCAGCCCGGCCCTGCGCTAGAGACGAGCTTTGCCAACGGCAGCCAGATTTCGGTCAGTCAGTCCGACCCCTGGGCCAGCCCGCATGCGCCGTTCAAGATTTTGAAATGGCTCGGCAAGGAAGATGCGCCGCTCTTGTTCCGCCTGCGCATGGACGTGAACCAGTGGCGCTGGGGGCTGCGCTTCTTGTACGAATGCCTGCCCAGCCGCGCGGAGCACAACACCTTACAGGCCATGCGCCTGTCGGAGTACAGCCGCCGCACGCTGCAAATGCTGCGCAAGGAGACCGGCATTCAGTACGATCATGCCGAAGCCGGCATCATGATGATTCATTCAAACCAGCAGAGCTTTGATGACGCGGCGGAGGCGGCGCAACTGCTGATTCGCAACGGCGAACGACGCGATGTTTTGTCAGTCGCCGAAGCCGTGAAGATTGAGCCTGCGCTGGCTCACACCGCGCCGACATTGGCAGGTGCGATTTATGCGCCGAATGATGAATCGGGGGATGCCTACAAGTTCACGGTGGCGCTCGCCGAACGTGCTGCGTCGATGGGGGTTGAGTTCCGCTACGGCACTACGATCACGAAACTGCTACGCGATGATGGCGAAGTGTCAGGCGTCATCATCAGCGATGAAAAGGGTGAGCGCACCGAAAAAGCTGACGCGTACGTCGTCGCATTGGGATCGTATTCCACCGGACTGCTGAGCGGCATTGGCGTAGATGCCCTCATCTATCCCGCCAAAGGCTACAGCGCCACCCTGCCCATCGTGAACCAGCCCGGTGCGCCCAAGGGCAGCATCACCGACGACGAAATGAAAATCGTGTTCACCACGATTGGTGATCGTCTGCGCATCGCTGGCACTGCAGAGTTGAACGGTTTCGACACCACGCTAAACCCCGTGCGTTGTGCGGCATTGACCAAACGCGCGAAGCACCACTTTCCCGATCTTTGCGACTGGGAGGCGGTGAAATACTGGACCGGTTTGCGTCCGGCAACGCCATCTAATCTGCCAATTATCGGGCAATCAAAACTCACAAATCTGTACCTGAATACCGGCCACGGCACACTAGGCTGGACCGAAGGACCTGGCTCGGCACGTGCCTTGGTCGACATCATTGCAGGCGAAAAGCCCGAGGTGGATTACGAGTTTTTAGGCGCGTAGCGTTACGCAGCTGCAGGAGCGGCTTTGCCGCGACCC
>JANXNO010000560.1 GCA_025354075.1 Burkholderiales bacterium
CTGGCGTCGCTGCGACTTCGGTGAAAGAGCTGGTCGCGTTGGCAAAGGCAAAGAAAAATGCAATGTCTTACGCGTCTTCCGGCAACGGCTCGGCGCAACATCTCGCGGGCGCGATGTTCGAAAGTGCGGCAGGTGTAGACATGTTGCATGTGCCGTACAAGGGCGGTGCACCGGCGTTAAACGACGTGATTGGCGGGCAGGTGCCAGTATTCTTCGGTAATCTCGCCTCGACATTGCAACACGTGCAGGCGGGCAAGTTAAAGCCACTCGCCGTGACGAGCGCGAAGCGCTCGGCCATTCTCCCCAACGTTCCGACGATGGCGGAAGCAGGCGTGGCGGGCTACGAGGTTTACGAATGGAACGTGTTGCTCGCGCCCGCAAATACGCCTGAAACCGTTTTAGCCAAACTCGCTACGGCGCTACAAAAAACGCTCGATTCTCCGGATGTGAAAGCACGCATCGCGCAACTAGGCGGCGAGATTCAAACGGCCAAACCAGACGCTGCGCAACTGTTCGTTCGCCAGCAAACAACACTGTGGGCCAAGCTCGTGAAAGACCGCAGCATCTCGCTCGATTAAATTTTTTGCTAAGGATATTTATCATGATTCAGAAATTCGCAGCATTGGCCATCGCGAGCCTTGCACTCACTGCCAGCGCACAGCAATGGCCAACAAAACCTATCCGCTTTGTCGTTCCATTTGCACCCGGTGGCACGAGCGAAATCGTTGCGCGCGCTGTGGCGCAGGAGTTGTCGACGACGCTCGGCCAGACCGTGTTCGTCGAGAACAAACCCGGCGGCGCGGGTGTGATTGCGATGACAGAGGTATCGAAGGCCGAACCTGATGGCTACACCATCATCCTCGGGCATGTCGGTACGCTGGCCGTGAATCCCTACGCAATGCCGAAACATCCATACGATGTGAACAAGGAGTTCGCGCCCGTGATTTTGCTGGCCCGCGTGCCGAACGTGCTCGCGGTTTCGCCTGATGTGCCTGCAAAAACGTTGAAGGAATTTGTAGCGCTGGCGAAGGCGAAGCCTGACACGCTGACTTATGGTTCTGCCGGCAACGGCTCGTCGGGGCATCTGGCGATGGAATACTTCATGGCGGAGAGTGGTATCAAAGCGATTCATGTTCCGTACAAAGGCACGGGCCCCATGTTGCAGGACATTCTGGGTGGCCGCGTACAGGCGACGTTTACTGGCGCACCTGCGCTCATGGGGCAAATCAGTGCAGGTAAATTGCGCGCACTCGCGGTCGGCTCGCATGACCGCATGGCCTCCTTGCCGAACGTGCCAACGGTCGCTGAGAGCGGTTACAAGGACTTTGAAACCTCGCAGTGGTACGGAATTCTGGTGCCTGCAAAAACGCCGAAAGCCATCATCGACAAGTTGAACGCTGCTGCCAACAATGCGCTCAAAAGCAACGGCATCACCGCGAAATTTTCCAAGGATGATGCGCGCGCTGGCGGTGGTACGCCGGATCAGTTCGCCGCGTTCATCAAGAAAGAACAGACGACGTGGAAGCGGATTATCGAGAAAACAGGACTCAAGATCGAGTAGGTGATCAGGCGTGGAAGACCTGACGCAACAATCAGATTTTTTGGGATCGATCCGCCGCGTCGAAAGTGTTTTCGCATCCGCTGGATCACGCGCGGTTTGCGCGCGAGGTGGGTGCTGACGCGGCGGTGCTTGACTACGGGTGCGGGCGTGGGCGACTGTGAGGCGAGCTTGCGCAGCGCGGCTTTACGAACGTCACGGGCGTGGACTATTCGCCAGAAATGATTGAGGCGGCGAAGCGCGAGCATCCGAGATTGAATGTGTCGGTCGTGGACGGTTCGGTGTTGCCGTTTGCGGACGAAAGTTTCGACGCCGTGCTGCTGTTTGCGGTGCTCACCTGCATTCCGTCAGACGCTGCGCAACGTGAATTGATTGCGCAAATTTCGCGCGTTCTCAAGCGTGGCGGGTTGCTTCTGATCAGCGACTATCCGCTTCAACCGGATGCCCGCAATGTTGAGCGGTATGCGGCGTTTGCGCACGAGTTTCGCGGGCATGGGACGTTTCGTTTACCTAACGGTGGCGTCGTGCGTCACCATCGGCGCGAGTGGTTTACTGAGTTGCTCAACGGCTATTCGATTCGTGATGAGATCGATAGCGATGCCACGACGATGAATGGCAATCCGGCGCGTATCGTGCAGATTTGGGCGAGGCGTGAATCGTAACGCTCAGCCGGTCATCGCATCGAGCAACGGTTGGCGGTGATCGTCGTAGGCGCCGCTGTACGGTAGGGCACGCCTAAATAATTGCGGATCGTTAACGTTGAGCAGGGTGGCGTCGGAGAGCACGCGTCGCCATGATTTACCACCGACCTGCCCGGTGAACAGGCCGAGCATGTGGCGGGCTACATCGCGAACACGGGTCGGGTGCGACTGATTTTTTGTTGCAGCGATTTCGCGCTCGGTGTAGGCAAGCATCTGCTCGACGATATCTTCGCGCGACGGCAGCGGTGTGTTGAAGATTGCGCTTTGCGCTTGTGCGAGGACATAGCTGTCGTGATAAGCGGTGCGACCCAGCATGATGCCTTCGAATCGCGGCGGGCTTTGTTCTTGTATTAGCGGCGTGCCGTGGCCTGCTCCGCTCGTCGTGGATGGGTCGCGACAAGCCGCTCCTACAGGTGCGCTTAGTAGGTCGATGCATTGCGCGACGCTCGCGATGCCACCGTTCAACACGAATGTCAGCGCCGGAAAATCGCTTCGCAATCTTGCAACCACGTCGTAACGCAACGGCGGAATTTCGCGATTTGCTTTGGGGCTCAGCCCTTTGAGCACCGCGTTTCTGGCATGCACAATGAATACGTTGCAGCCGGCGTCGGCGACGGTGCCCACGAAGTCGCGAACGAAGTCGTAACGCTCGTTGTAGTCGAGGCCGATACGATGCTTGACGGTGACTGGAACATGCGACGGTACGGCGTCAACCATCGCTTTCACACAATCCGCGACCAGCGTCGGCTCAGCCATCAGGCACGCGCCAAACGCGCCGCGCTGTACGCGCTCGCTCGGGCAACCGCAATTGAGGTTGATCTCGTCGTAGCCCCAGTCCACGCCGATCTTCGCGGCGCGCGCGAGATCGTCGCGTTCGCTGCCACCAAGTTGTAGCGCGACCGGATGTTCGACCTCTGAGAAGCGCAGATGCCGACGGTGCTGCTCTTCACCCCCAAAAATCAGCGGGCCGGTGGTGACCATTTCGGTGTACAGGCGCGCGTTCGGCGCGAGCAGGCGAAACAGTACCCTGCAATGTCGGTCTGACCAATCCATCATGGGGGCGGTCGTAAGTCGCCACGGGCTGGGCGGGATAAGGGTCTGAGCGTCGGCCATTCCGTTATTTTCGCAGGATGCTTCCCGCGCCAAGATGCCGTGCCGGTGGGCGGCATTTTTGTACCCGATTCGTAACAGCTATCAATGGAAACGCTTATCGAATCGGGGCTGAATGCGAGTTTCGCTGATAGTCGATAATCCTATTAAAGGCGATTTCAGCCCATATGGAACAAGGCTTTCGGTAAAAAGCTGCTGTTTGCATCTTGCATCGCGGCGGCTGCGGATCCACGCTGCCGTCGCGCGTGCAAAATCTTGTGTGTTCCACTGCATCACGACGGCATCACGCTCACACACTTTAGGAGGCTCGAATGAATTTCACATTGTCCGAACGGCAGGCATTTTGGCGCGCGCGTGTTGTCGCTTTTATGAACGAGCACGTTTACCCGGCGGTCCCAACGTACCACGCTCAGATGAAAGGCTTTGGCGAAAACCGGTGGCAGGTGGTGCCCATCGTTGAGACATTGAAGGCCAAAGCAACGGCTGCGGGGTTGTGGAATCTGTTCCTGCCGAAAGATTCGTTGCCAGAGGACAGTCCGTATTGCGGCGCGGGGTTGACCAACCTCGAATACGCGGTGTGCGCGGAAGAAATGGGCAAGGTGGGCTTTGCGTCTGAGGTGTTCAATTGCTCTGCCCCCGACACCGGCAACATGGAAGTGTTGGCCCGCTACGGTAGCGCGGAGCACAAGGCCATGTGGTTGCAGCCTTTACTGGAAGGCAACATCCGCTCAGCGTTCCTGATGACCGAGCCCGACGTGGCGTCGTCTGACGCGACCAACATTCAAACCTCAATGCGTCGCGATGGCGACCATTACGTGATCAACGGTCGCAAATGGTGGTCGTCTGGCGTGGGCGATCCGCGTTGCAAGCTGGCCATTGTGATGGGCAAAACTGACCCTGATGCGCCGAGTCACGCGCAGCAGTCGCAGATCTTGGTGGCGCTGGACACGCCGGGCATTGAGGTGGTGCGCATGCTGCCCGTGTTCGGGTTTGATGACGCGCCGCATGGCCATGCCGAGGTGGTGTTTCACGACGTGCGGGTGCCCGTAGAAAACCTGCTGCTCGGCGAAGGTCGCGGCTTCGAGATTGCGCAGGGGCGGCTGGGGCCGGGACGCATTCATCACTGCATGCGCACGATCGGCAGTGCCGAATTGGCGCTTGAAAAAATGGTCAAACGCTTGCAATCGCGGGTTGCGTTTGGCAAGCGAATTTCTGAGCAATCGATTTGGGACGAACGCGTTGCCGAAGCGCGCATCGATATTGAAATGACGCGCCTGTTGTGCCTGAAGGCGGCGGACATGATGGACAAAGTCGGCAACAAAATCGCGCGCCAGGAAATTGCCATGATCAAGGTGGCTGCGCCGCGCATGGCGCTGCGCATCATCGATAACGCAATTCAGGCGTTTGGCGCGGCGGGTGTGTCGACCGATGCCGGTCTGGCCAAGCAGTACGCCAGCATGCGCACCATGCGGCTGGCTGACGGGCCGGATGAGGTGCACAACCGCACCATTGCCCGCATGGAATACGGGCGACACCGACCCGACGCTCATGCCGCTAACACGTAGCGGCTATCGCCTTCGCGACTTCGTTGCGCCCTTGCGCGCCGCCATTGTCGGGAACCATCTCATCCGCACGATCAGAAATCGCTGCGAATTGGGTCGCCACGCGCTCAGCCGCGTCGGGCCCGGTGCCCACATGCACGCCACCGGTGAGCGTGATGTACGCGCGCTCAAAGGTGCCCGCGCCGGCGCACAAAATCGCGCGCGTTGGTGCGTCGTCGGATACCAGATGCAGCAGCCCCGGCGTGACCGATTCCGGCGCAAGTTTGGCCAGTACGTCGGGGGCCATCAAGCCCTCAGTCATTCGCGTTGCGGCAGTCGGTGCGAGGCAATTCACATGGATGTTGTCTTTGGCGCCTTCGATGGACAGCGTTTGCATGAGGCCGACCAGCGCCATTTTGGCGGCACCATAATTGGCTTGGCCGAAGTTGCCGTACAAACCGGAGGACGACGTTGTCATCACGATGCGTCCATACTTTTGCGCGCGCATGATGTCCCACACAGCCTTAGTGCAAATGGCAGCACCCATCAAATGCACATCAATCACCAAACGGAAGTCATTCAACGCCATCTTTCCGAAACTTTTGTCGCGCAAAATCCCCGCGTTGTTCACCAGTATGTCGATCCGGCCCCACGCGTCCATTGCCTCGCGAATCATCAAGGCAACGGCCACCTCGTCGGTCACCGATGCGTGATTGGCGATAGCCGTTCCACCTGCAGCACGAATTTCGTTGGTCACCACATCGGCAGCAGACAGCGCCGCGCCGTCATCACCCGGCGCAGCTCGACCAAAGTCGTTGACGACCACCTTCGCCCCACGTGCGGCCAGCGCCAGTGCGTGCTGTCGACCGAGTCCGCCGCCTGCGCCCGTCACAATGGCCACTTTGCCGTCAAAACGAATATTCATTGCGTGTACTTTCAAGAAGTGCGGGGCAGTCGCGCTCGCACGGTTACGATTTGCTGATTCATACCAGCACCCCCCCGATTTACTCAACTGAGCGCACGGCCAACCGCTGAGCGCGCCAAAAAAAGGAGCATCCGCATGTCGCTGTTTTCATTGACTGGAAAGGTCGCCATCGTCACTGGTTCGTCACGCGGCATTGGCAAGGCCATCGCCGAGCGCATGGCTGAGCAGGGTGCAAAAGTAGTGATCTCGTCGCGCAAGGCGGATGCCTGCGCCTTGGTCTGCGATGCGATCAACACCAGGTACGGTGCGGGCAGCGCGATTTCGATTCCGGCCAATATTTCGTCGAAGGCTGAGCTTAAGCATTTGGTGGATGAAACCACCGCTCGATGGGGTAAGGTGGACATCCTCGTGTGCAACGCGGCGAGCAATCCGTACTACGGCCCGCTGGCTGGCATTGGCGACGATCAGTTCCGCAAAATTCTCGAAAACAACGTCATTGCCAATCACTGGTTGATCAGTTTTGCTGTGCCGCAAATGATTGCGCACAAAGACGGCGCGATCATCATTGTGTCGTCCATCGGCGGACTGCGCGGCTCCTCAGTGATTGGTGCTTACAACATCTCCAAAGCTGCCGACTTTCAGCTGGCGCGCAATCTCGCCGTCGAATACGGGCCGCACAATGTTCGCGTGAACTGCATCGCGCCAGGGTTGATCAAAACCGACTTCGCAAAAGCGTTGTGGGAAGATCCGGTGATGCTGAAAGAGCGTACCGCCACCACGCCGCTGCGACGCATTGGCGAACCCGATGAAATTGCAGGTGCGGCGATTTTTCTCGCCTCGCAAGCGGGCTCGTTTGTGACGGGACAGGCCATCGTCGTCGACGGTGGTGTCACCATCTGAGCGCCACCCATGACTGACTTTAGCCAGTTTTCCGGAACGCGTCCCGTCGCGACAGAGCACGCCTTTGATCGCGCGGCGCTGGCAACGTTTATGCGCAATCATGTCGATGGTTTTTCGGGTGAGCTTGCAGTGGAGCAGTTCAAGGGCGGGCAATCCAATCCGACCTTTCGCCTGAGCGCAGGCGGCAAGCGCTACGTGCTGCGTCGTAAACCCCCGGGCGTGCTGTTGCCGTCTGCGCACGCGGTGGATCGCGAGTTTCGCGTCATCAGCGCGTTGGCAACGACCGATGTGCCAGTCGCGCATGCCTATGCCTTGTGCGAGGACAGCAGTGTGATTGGCACCGCGTTCTACATCATGGATTGTGTGGAAGGCCGCATTCTGTGGGATCCAGCGTTGCCCGATATGACGCGGATTGAGCGCACAGCGCACTACGATGAAATGAACCGCGTCATTGCGCAGTTGCATCGTGTCGATCCGGTGGCCATCGGGCTTGCGGATTACGGCAGACCGGGCAGCTACATCGAACGTCAGGTGGGACGTTGGACCCGGCAGTACCGCGCGGCTGAGACGGAGACGATAGACGCCGCCAATCAACTTATCCAGTGGCTGCCCAAACACATCCCCGCCGGGGATGAAACGCGCATCGTGCATGGCGATTTTCGCATCGATAACGTGATTTTTGATGCGCAAGAGGCGCGCATTCTGGCGGTGCTCGACTGGGAGCTTTCAACGCTCGGCCATCCGTTGGTTGACTTCGCCTATCACTGCATGGTGTGGCGCATGTTGAACAGCAACGGATCACGCGGACTGGCGGGGATCGATGTCGCAGCGCTGGGCATTCCCCCGGAATCCACTTACCTGCAACGCTACCTTCAGCGCACGGGTCGCGGTGACGCGAGCAGCGTAAGCGACTCAGACTGGAACTACTACCTGGTGTTCAATATGTTTCGCCTGGTCGGCATACTTCAGGGCATTATGGCTCGGGCTCTTCAGGGCAATGCGTCGAGCGAACGCGCGCTGGAGGCAGGTCGACGGGCACGTCCGCTGGCCGAGCAGGCGTGGGCCCTGGCGCAAACTGTCAAACGCTAACGCGCGTCCGGGGCCCAGCTGAAATTGTTGTGCTGGCATCAGTATTGTCCCTGCACGCCGTTGACCACGCGCAGCCGATAATCGCGGCACATTTAGGAGATATTTACTGTGCTTGATTGTTCTATTTTTTCGTCGTCGCGTCGCCGTATGTCGTTGTCTCTGGCTGCGCTTGGTCTGGCCGCGCCGATCATGCTTGGCGCGACTGCTGCGTTTGCCCAAGCGTATCCCAGCAAACCGATCACGATGATCGTGCCGTGGCCGGCAGGCGGCTCGACGGATCGACACTTGCGCACGCTGGCCGACATCGCCGGAAAGAATCTTGGCCAAACCATCATCGTGCAAAACCAGCCTGGCGGCGGTGGCACACTCGGGCCAGGCAATATGGCGCTCGCGGCCAAGCCCGATGGCTACACCATTGCGCAGTTCCCGATGGGCATGTTGCGCATCCCGCACATGCAGAAAACCGCGTGGAATCCGCTCACCGATTTCAGCTTCATCATCGGCGTGTCGGGGTATACGTTTGGCTTTGTGGTGAAGAGCGATTCGCCGTACAAATCATTTGCTGAATACGTCGAAGCCGCGCGCAAGCAACCCGGCAAAATCGACTACGGTTCGACGGGTACCGGCACATCGCCGCACTTGCTACTGGAAGAGGTGGCTGATGTGGCCAAGGTTCAGTTCAATCATGTTCCTTATAAGGGCAACGCCGACTTGATGACCGCGCTACTCGGTGGTCATGTGATGGCGGGTAGTGACGCTAGCGGTTGGGACAAATATGTGGATGGCGGGCAGATGCGTCTGCTTGCCACGTTTGGCGAAAAACGCACCAAGCGCTGGCCGAATGTGCCGACCGCGAAAGATGCGGGTTTCAACGTCATCGGCAATTCCCCGTACGGTCTCGTCGGGCCGAAAGGCATGGATCCTGCCATCGTAAAGACGCTGCACGACGCGTTCCGGAAGGCGATGGACGACCCGCGCCATCTTGAGGTGCTTGATCAGTTGAATCAGGATCTCTGGTATCGCAGCGGTGAGGACTACGCCAAGTGGGCTCGTGAGACGTTTACCAAAGACAAGATGCTGATCGAGCGGTTGGGACTTGCAGCGAAGCCCTAGCGCGAACAGCATGAGCGATTGCCACGGTCATGGGTGCCTGATTCAACATCTCGCTTTTGCCGAAGCGCCGCGCTGGCACAACAACGAACTCTGGTTCTCCGATTTCTACACGCATCAGGTGATGCGCATTGACCGCGACGGTCGTGCCCATGTGGTGGTTGAAGTTCCGGGTCAACCTTCGGGTCTGGGCTGGCTACCGGATGGCCGTTTGCTGGTGGTGTCGATGGTGAATCGCAAGCTGATGCGACTGGACCCGACGGGCCTGGTTGAAGCCGCCGACCTGAGCGTACTTGCTGGTTTTCATTGCAACGATATGGTGGTGGATGCAAAAGGGCGTGCGTACATCGGCAACTTTGGTTTTGACCTGTTCACCCAGCCCGTGGTGGCACAGTCCACAGTGTTGCTCAAAGTTGATCCCGATGGGGTCGTGTCGGTTGCCGCAGCAGACATGCAGTTTCCGAATGGCACGGCCATCACGCCCGATGGCCAAACACTGATCGTTGCAGAAACCTTTGCGCGAAGGTTGACCGCGTTTGACATCGCACCCGACGGCACGCTCAGCAACCGCCGCGTCTGGGCCGACCTTGGCACGGTCGCGCCTGACGGTATCTGTCTCGATGCGGAAGGGGCCGTGTGGGTAGCGTCACCGCGAAGCAATGAGTTTGTTCGTGTGCTTGAGGGCGGGGCAGTCACCCGACGCATACCTGCGGCAAATCAGGCGATTGCCTGCGCCCTCGGTGGCGAGGATGGAAAGCGCCTCTTTCTGGTGACCGGCCGGGTTCGGGGACGCGATCAGGCGATGGCAGCACGTGACGGGCGAATTGAATATGTGGACGTTGACGTGCCGGCCGCAGCGTGTCCCGGATGATATTGCCGACATAACTTTGTGCTGAAAGTGTTTTTTTAAAAGGGCTTAGGCTGCTGTTTATAGGGTAGTCGACTTTATCGTTTTACGGCATATAAGCCCAGCGTCAAAGCCGTTTCGCTGAAAAGCTGATACCCGATGCAAACAAGTCAGCCTGAGTCACGCGGCCCACGACGCTGCTGTCAATACACGGCGACGCACGGCAACGAGTTCGATCTGGGCTAACCGACGGGCAGCCACGTTCGGTGCGGTCAACCCGACGCGACGCCGCTTCGCCCCGCGCGTGCTAACTGAACTTCGCAAAATTGGGCGAGCGCTTCTCGGCAAACGCACGAAACGCTTCTGCGGCTTCCGGTGATTTCAGGCGCTCGGCAAACACAGCGGATTCGCGATCCATCACCTGCAGCAGCTGTGCGCCGTCGCGCATCAATCGCTTGCTGGCGCGCAGTGCGCCGATAGGTTTTTCCGCAAGTGAATGAGCTACTGCCAGCGCCTTTGCACGTAATCCATCCGCACTGACCAGATAGCGCGCCAGCCCCCATTCCACGGCGGTCTTGCCGTCCACAGGCTCACCCAGCGCGATCATGCTGAAGGCGCGGGCGTAGCCGATTCGCGCTTGTAGCAACAGGCTCGATGCTGCCTCGGGCACCAGCGCCAAATTGACGAAGGGTGTGGTCAGTCGCGCCTGATCGGTCACGCACACCACGTCGCAATGCAGCAGCATCGTGGTGCCCACGCCGACGGCCAAACCCTGCACCGCAGCAACGATCGGTTTGTCAGCCATCGCGAGCCCGTGCAAAAAGCGCGTGACGTGGCGCTCGGTGGGCGCGGCGCCTGCCGACACGGCGGCGAAGTCGCTCAGGTCGTTACCCGCCGTGAAGCTGTCACCCTCGCTGCGAATCAGGATGCAACGGATTGCAGGATCGTCGTGTGCGCGCTGCAAACCGTCCGCCAGCGCGCCATACATGGCGTTGGTGAGCGCGTTTTTTTTATCGGGCCGATTCATCGTCAGGCTCATCAAGGGCCCCGCGATATTGACGATTACGTGTTCGTTCATTGCAACCTCCTTAAGCAGAGGCGAAGGATAACGCGCCGCTTTAGTGCAGCACATTCAAACGGCAGGCCAACCTAGTGTTCGACCGGTTCTTGCGGCGAATTGCGCCAAGTCTTCCGGCGTATCGATGTCGACGCGGTAGTGGTCATTGCGGGTGTCAAACCAATGGACGCGCGTCGGGTTTGCGTTACGCCAGCGCTGACCTGTCGCGCTCACGTTCCCTGATAGCCATTCGTCGCGCAGGGCTGCGTCCACGATGATTGGATTGCCTGGCTCACCAGCAACGCGTGGCACCACCATTTGTCTACCACCGCGCGATTTGAAGGCCTCGATCAAGTCGGCAATGTCCGTCGCCGTGATCAACGGCTGGTCGGCGAGCAGGACGATCACTGCATCCGTGTGCTTCGTAAGTGCGTGCAAGCCAATGCGCAACGATGAGGCGGGCCCATCGTCGGGCGATGGATTGCGCACCCGCGCAATCGGCAAGTCCTGCACGGCCTTTTCAATGGCGTCGGCATGATGACCCAGCACCACTACGATGGGGGCAATTCCAGCCTCGCTCAGCGCAATAAAAATCCTGCGGATGAGCGGCGTGCCGTCGAGTTCGAGCAACGATTTAGGGCGACCGCCGAGCCGACTGCCCGCGCCAGCAGCGAGCAGCACTGCGCCAATCTTTAACGGCGTAGATTGAGCAGTTTGAGAGGGTGGTGTGTGGCTCAATGTTTGAGTGTGTGGAGTAAAGAGATTTGTACGGCATGATTTTGCACTGTATTGCCAAGGCGTAAGTTGAGTGAGCGCGTAACAATCGCGATAATCTGGCGACGTCTTTTTTCAACTCGCGGACAAGGTGACATTCCTGATGCGGCATATGCAACCCTCGGACGTGGCAAAAACTTTTGACAGTTATCCGCCGAGCATGCGAAAAAAACTCATGGTGTTGCGTGCGTTGATTCTCGATGTTGCTGCAAAAAGTAGCGATGTCGGCACGTTGGAAGAAACGTTGAAATGGGGCGAGCCGGCGTACATCACCACCGCTTCAAAATCCGGCAGCACGATTCGAATTGCGTGGAAGATGGCGCGACCGACGCAATACGCGATGTACTTCAATTGCCAAACGACGTTGGTGGATTCGTTCAAGACGATGTTTCCGACCGCGTTCAAATTTGAAGGAAATCGCGCATTGGTGTTTGATGAGCGTGATGACGTGCCGGTCGAGGCGCTGCGCATTTGCGTTGAAATGGCATTGACGTACCACGCGAAGAAACTAGAGAAAGTTTAACGATGGCAGTGTGGTCGCCCAATGACATTACCTACTTCGCGACGCCCGCTGAGTTACGCAAGTGGTTCGCTAAGCATCACACGGATGCGCAAGAACTTTGGGTTGGTTTTCACAAAAAGGGTAGCGGCAAACCAAGCATCACTTGGCCAGAATCGGTCGATGAAGCGCTGTGTGTGGGCTGGATTGACGGCGTTCGAAAGTCGCTAGGCGAAGAGAGTTATGTGATTCGTTTCACGCCGCGCAAACCCACGAGCATCTGGAGCGTGGTGAACGTCAATCGTGTTGCAGCGCTGACTGCGGAAGGACGAATACAGCCCGCCGGACTCGCGGCGTTTGAGGCCCGCTCGCATGCAAAAACCGGTATCTATTCGTTTGAACAGGAAGCGCCGGAACTGGCGGCCGCCGACATTCGCACTTTCAAAAAGAACAAAGCAGCGTGGAAATTTTTCGAAGCGCAACCGCCCGGTTATCGTCGGCAGATGAGTTGGCGCGTGACGAGCGCCAAGCGTGAGGAGACGCGAGCCAAGCGGTTGCAAATACTGATTGACGCATCGGCGGCGGGTATTCGCTTGCAATAAAAACTCGTCAACAGCTTTTCGCTGTAAAGTCCATTGCATATGGGGATAGAGCCGATTTATTTAACTTATCGATAAATCGTACTTCATGCAGCTTAGCCCATAGCCAATGGGTACTTACCTAAAAAGCTGTATCCACGTTGCGTTGCTAAACGACGCCCAATCCGCTCTCTCGCTGACCTCAAGCCATGGAAGGGGCTCGCTAAAACGGACGCCATGGATTTGGTATTTTCACTGAATCATGGAGCAAGCAATGCAATCAATATCAAAACGCGTGTTCACGCACGAGTACCGGGCAGAGGCGGTCAAATTAGTCACTGAGCAGGGCA
>JANXNO010000562.1 GCA_025354075.1 Burkholderiales bacterium
ACTTCAAGGCGCGCTCGGCGTTCACCGATCCCGAGATTCTGCGTTCGTCGTTGGCCGGCGTCATTTTGCGGCTGGCCTCGCTCGGCTTTGGTCGTGTGCAGGAGTTTCCATTCATCGAGCCGCCGAGCAATCGCGCGATTGCCGATGGCACGGCGTTGCTGCAAGAGTTGGGCGCGCTGAATGGCGACGCGGAACTCACCAATATCGGTCGCGAGTTGTCACGCATTCCACTCGATCCGCGCATTGGACGCATGTTGATCGAGGCGAAAACGCGCAACGTGTTGCCAGAAGTTTTGGTGATCGCTGCGGCGCTCTCCGTGCCTGATCCGCGCGAGCGGCCGTTCGAGGCGCGCGATGCCGCGGATCGTGCGCACACGTGGTTTAAGGATACGAAAAGCGATTTTTTGTCGCTGCTCAATGTGTGGAAATTTTTCATTGAATTGCGCGAAGAGGGCGGTCATAAAAAGCAGGTGCAGGCGTGTCGCGAAAAGTTTTTGAACTGGCTGCGGCTGCGCGAGTGGCGCGATTTGCATGGACAATTGCGTGACTCGTTGCGGGATTTGGGCTGGAACACCGAAGGCGAATTGTCGCGAGAAGCGCCGTTCGAAAATCTGCATCGAGCGCTGCTGCCGGGACTGCTCGGCAACATCGGCGTCAAGGCCGACGACGGCGATCATTTTCTTGGTGCACGTGGCATCAAGTTCTATCCCTTCCCCGGTAGTGGCGTCGATAAAAAGGGTCTGAAGTGGCTGGTCGCGGCTGAGCTTGCCGAAACGACGCGGCTGTTCGCGCGCACGCTTGCGAGAATTGATCCGGACTGGATTGAAGCAGCGGCGGGTGACGTCGCCACCCGAAATTATTTCGAGCCGAAATGGGATCGCGCGAGCGGCCAGGTGATCGCTAGTGAACGCGTGTCGCTGTACGGTTTGACAATTGTGCCGCGCCGCCGCATCAGCTACAGCCGCATCGCACCACTGGAGTCGCACGAGATTTTTGCCAATGCGCTGGCCCTTGGCGAGGTGGAAACGACGGCTGCGTTTTTCGCGTTTAACCTGAATCTGGTGAAAGACGTGCAGACGCTGGAAGACATGGCGCGGCGCAACGACGTACTGGTGTCGGAAGAGACGATTGCTGCGTTCTACAAGGCGCGAATTCCGGGCGATATTTCGACCCGCACTGATCTCGAAAAGTGGCTGAAGGCCGAAGCGGAGACCACGCTTTCGCCACTAGCGCGCGCCGAGTTGCGCGGGCACCGCGATCAATCGCTGCGACTCACGCGAGAGGAGTTGATGCGTCACGGCGCAGAGGCCATCACCGAAGAGCAGTTTCCGAAAACGCTGAAACTTGGTGATTTCGAAGTGCCCGTGACCTATCGCTTTGAGCCGGGGCATGTGATGGACGGCGTGACCGCAAAGCTGCCGCTCGCGTTGCTAAACGCGGTGGAAGATCGCTACGCGAGCTGGCTGATTCCGGGCCTGTTTCGGGAAAAAATTTCTGCGTATTTCAAAGCGTTGCCGAAAGCCGAACGGGGTCGCGTGCAACCGGTACCGGACAGCGTGACCCACTTTCTCGAACTTGCTACACCGCGCGAGAAACCACTCGCCGATGCGATGTTCGACTATTTGCGTGATTATTTAAATTTGCGGCTGCCCCCTAGCGTGTGGGACCGTATCGAATTGCCGCTGCATTTGCGCCTGAATTTCCGCGTGATGGACGGCGAAGGCAACGAGTTGTCGATGGGCCGCGATCTTGCCAAATTGCAGGAAGAACTGGGCCAGATTGCACGGATGGCGTTTCAGGATGGCGCGGGCGCTGGCAAGGGCTTGGGTGCAGAATCTGACATCGAAAAAACCGGTCTCACCACGTGGACGATTGGCACCTTGCCTGAAGGAATTCCGGTCAAGCGTGCAGGTCGTGCGGTCACCGCCTACCCGGCGTGCGTGGACGAGGGCGCGAGCGTTGCGGTGCGTTTGTTCGAAACCGCGCGTGAAGCCGAAAATGCGCATCGGCGTGGCGTGGTGCGGCTCATCTCGCTTGAACTCAAGCAGCAATTGCGCACCTGGGAGCGTGGCCCCAGCGGCTTCAATCAAAGTGCGTTGCAACTAAAAACTGCGATGGCCACAGACAAACTGCTCGCCGATTTTCTGGCCACCCTGGCAGACCGCGCGTTTATCGGCGACGATGCGCTGCCTCGCGACGAGCGCGCGTTTCGTGAGCAGATGGCTCGCGCCAAGCAGCGCATTCCGGTGGTGGCTGAAGCGCTCGGGAAAACGCTGGCGCAGGTCGCAGAGGCGTATGCCGCGCTACAAATCAGCCTGCACGGTGCGGGCGGACGCGCCAAGGCGGTGGTTCCCCTGTTATCGCAATGGCGAGATCGACTGGTGCATGTCGGCTTTTTGAATCAAACGCCCTGGGCACAATTGCATCATGTGCCGCGATATTTAAAAGCGCTGGGCAAGCGGTTGGAGAAATACCTGACGATGCCGGAGCGCGAGCCAAGAAACGGGCCTGTATTAGCCGCCTGCTGGCAGCGCTACGAGGCCGAGCTCGCTCGCTGCGGGCCGTCGGCCAGTGAGGCGCTCCTTCAATTTCGGTGGCTGATTGAGGAGCTGCAGGTGTCCCTGTTCGCGCAAGAGCTCAAAACACCCTTTCCGGTCTCTGCCAAGCGCCTCGACAAGGCGTGGGCCGAAACCGTCGCATCCGCGCCACGTCGCCAGGATTGAAGTTCTGAACTGAACGCGCAACAGCATTTTGCTATGACGTTGTGCTAGATTGCATGGGGGTGACATTTTTTGTCACTCTTCCCTTATTCGCCCGTAGGGCCCCCCTATTTCTCGCTTGACCGTACTGTCCAAACATGTCGACTGAAGCCGCTACAGCACAGATGCCGACGCTCGCGATACTGAACGCGTGCCGCGATCTCATGCTGCACCGTAGCAATTTACAGATGGCGGCTGCTTTTGACCGGCTCGCAGACATCCTGCTGGATAACGCTGCCAAAGAATACGCACCGCGCGTCGTGGGTTCGTTACTGGATGCGCGGTCGGGGCTGCTGCGGCTTCGAGCATCAATTGCTGAGTCGTTTGCAGAGCAACTGACCTTGCGCCTCAATGGTCGCAAGTCCTGCCTGGTGCCCTCGGCGCCACCCCAAGCCAGCGACGAGTTGTCACTGCAATCGGATGACGTACTGGATGAATACGTGTCGGCGCGCACGTTGGCGCGATCCATCGAGAGTACCTCGCTCGGTCAACTCCCCGTTTTTCATCAAAAAATCGCCTTCCTGAAACGCATGCCAGCGCTGCGCATGGAAGAAGATCCGTTTTCGCCGCAATCGGTGGTCAGCTCGCTGCTGGAAGCCATGCAGTCGGTCAGCGAGACCACGCCCGAGATGCGCCTGCACTGGATTCGCGCGCTTTCGAGTATGGGCGGTATGGGCTACAGCGACGTTTACGCCGATTTAAACCGTTATTTGACGGATGCTGGCGTGGCGCTGCAAAAGCCGCGCGCAGCGGTACGTCCTCCGTCCGGAGCGCCGGGCGGTGGCGGTCACCCAGGCGCCGGTTATGCCCAGCAGGGTCCTGCGGGCTCCCCGCAGGGCATGGGGTATCCACCGCCGCCTCCAGGTGGCTTTCCGCAATATCCCCAGTACCCTCAGTATCCACAAGGCGCAGGTTACGCCCCCCCGGGCACGGGCGGCTACGAGCAGGCGTGGGCAGCTGACGGCGGCACCAGCGAGCATTACCCTGGCGATCAATACTCGGACGCCAATAATCAATACGCGCAAATGTCGATGCAGCCGGACGCTGTGCCGTTGCAGCAACTGGCATCCAATCTGGTGTCTCTGGTCGAGCGTTTGCAACAGGTGATTCCCGGCATTTCCGGCGGTCCCGCAGCGGCCGATCCCTCGCTGTGGGCGATGGTGCGGAACAAAGAGGCCATGCAAATCAGCGCAGCGTTGGGCTTTGCCGCAAACGGGGCGTTTCGGGCACCACTGGTGGCAGGCGTAGATCGTAAGTTAATGTCGTCGCTGACCGATCTGCAACTGCGCGCTGAACAGCCCGACTTTTCCGGTGCGGGCGCAGCCGCTTCACCGCGAACGGTATTGCGTGATGTGGTGCCTGGATATTCGTCTGGTGATATTTCAGTGCTGGACGCGACGACCACCGAGTTGGTGGCGATGCTGTTCGACTTCGTGCTCGCCCGACGTGAGCTGCGCAGCGAGATCAAGGTGCTGCTGGGTCGCCTGCAGATTCCCATGCTCAAAGCCGCGATGGTGGATCGTGGCTTTTTTTCGCGCAAAAATCACCCGGGACGGCAGCTGCTTAACCGCCTTGCGGACGCTGGACTGGGCTGGTCGCCCGATGAGGGCGTAGACGATCCGCTGTTCCGCAAAATTCAAGATGTGATCGAACATATCAGCCGTGATTTTGTCGACGATCTCGGGATCTTTACGGTGGCGTTGGTGGACCTTGAGCAGTTCGTTGCTGAGCAAGAACTTGACGCTCGCCCGACCATCGAAGCGGAGACCGCTGACGCTCTGGCGGCGGATCGTCACATCACCGCGGTCATTGAGGCCAAGCAAGCCGTCGAATCACGCATGAGTCAGCATGCACTGCCCGAGCCGGTGAAAGAGTTTATTGAGGTCGCCTGGCAGCCCCATCTGCAAGACGCGCTACTTGAGCTCGGTAGAGACAGCGCTGAATACACCAAAGCCGTGGAAGCGCTCGACGAACTCATCTGGAGCGTTACGCCCAAGGAGCAGCCTGCCGAGCGTGCGCAGCTGAGCCAGCGTGTGCCCTCGTTGGTGCGCCGTTTGCGTGAAGGCTTGAAGTCACTCTCAGACGAAACGATTGCGCCGTTTTTTGACAAATTGTTTGAGGTTCATTCGGGGCTGCTGCGCGGTGCGCGGCCCGAGTATGTCGAGCCTGAGGCGTTGCCTGAGCCCAGTAACGATCCGTCGTTCGACCCGTTCCGCGAACTGGTCAAGCAGATGGAGCGCAACCAGTGGATCGAGATGAGCGATGAAAAGGGCGCGCTTACCTATGCCAAGCTCGCCTGGATGAGCCCACAGGGTACGACCTTTTTATTCACAACGCGTCACGGTCGCAAGGCGGCCTCATTGTCGCCGGACGAACTGGCAGACTGGTTCCGCACCGACAAAGCGCGCATGATCGAGTCCGAGCCCATTGTTGACCGCGCGCTGGCCGGCATGTTCCAGACGGCGGCGGAAGCCTAGCTTTAGCGTGGGATTGGGATTGATCGTGGTCGGCGACTTTTCGCTGGCCACCGGTGCTGATCAACATGTGGCGTTTGTTGCGCGATTGCTTGGGCGAACCGCCAATTCACTCGAATGGGCGTGGCTGATTCCGGCCAGCCGAATTCAGTTGGCAGCTGCGTTAATCGAGGCCTGGCAGCGACCGCATCCGGTGGCGTGTTTTGGCGGGTTTGGCAACGGCGTTGATGACCACACACAGGCCACGCTCGACGCATTGCAGCAGGGACGCGAAGACGTGGGCCTGCCGCGCCACGCCACCGACGCAGCCGCCGGTGTCATGCAGGTGGGCAACGTAGCTTTTTTTAACGGCCATCCCACACAGGCGCATGACGAATTTTCGCGCTGGTGGACGGCGTTGCTGGAAACGGTGGTTGACGACGCGCTGGCGCGTGAGCACGTTCGGTGGCCGTTGCCCGAGTCGCCAGTTTCGATTCAAGCGCGCAAGCGCACGCGGGCTAAGCATCCGGCCGTTCTGCAGCGACTGATCGCTGCGGTCGATGGCAGCGTTGCGCTCAGTCTGAGCGGTGCCAGTAAAGGCAAAGTGCAAGCCGCGCGCAAGTCATTGCAGGCAGCGCTTAAGGACGTTTAGCGAGCGCAGACCGCGCTACATGCGCTGCGCATCATCTCTCAGGCCGCGCACCAGGTCGCCCACAAAGCCGGGGCCGCGATACAACAGGCCCGTGTAAATCTGAATCAGGCTGGCACCCATGTCCAGTTTTCGTTTCGCATCCGCGACCGACATGATGCCGCCGACGCCGATGATCGGCACACGGGACGCAGCGGCTTTCACCACTTGGGTCAGCATCGCGTCGGCTCGCTTGGTGAGGGGCGCACCGCTCAGGCCGCCGGTCTCCGCGGCATAGGCATGTCCGGCAACGCTGCCACGGCTGATGGTCGTATTGCCGGAAATGATCGCATCGGCTCCCGCGTCAATGATCGCGGACACCACATTGCCAACCACTGCGTCATCAATATCCGGCGCTATTTTGACCGCGATGGGTTTGCGTTTGCCGTGCGCTTTGGTCAGCACTTCGCCTTCGCGAACAATGCACGCGACCAGCGACGCTACCGAGTCCGGTGCTTGGAGATCGCGCAGATTTTTGGTGTTGGG
>JANXNO010000575.1 GCA_025354075.1 Burkholderiales bacterium
TGCCCTGCGGCCCACCGAATCCGCGAAACGCGGTGTTCGACACCTTGTGCGTTTTGCACGGGAAGTTACGGATGCGCACATGCTCCAAAAAGTACGCGTTGTCGACGTGGCAAATTGCGCGCGCATT
Source organism: Burkholderiales bacterium (assembly GCA_025354075.1). Classification (GTDB taxonomy): domain Bacteria; phylum Pseudomonadota; class Gammaproteobacteria; order Burkholderiales; family Casimicrobiaceae; genus Casimicrobium. The sequence continues at coordinate 128 of JANXNO010000575.1, forward strand.
CACCGGGCCTGACAAATCGGCGGAGTAACCGCAGTCAGACGCGAGCATAAAATCCGCGCCGATGACGAGACCAGTGTTGTCAAAACCAACATCGTATTCAAACTGGAACGGATGCCGCTTGCCGGTGATGATCATGTCGTCATCACGATCAAGCCGCATCTTGACGCTACGACCGAGCCTCGCTGCGGCCATCGCACACAGTGACGCAAACAACGCGGGCTGCGATTCCTTGCCGCCGAATCCGCCGCCCATGCGTCTGCATTCCACACGCACTTTGGCGTCAGGCAATGCCATTGCCCGTGCGACGATGTGCTGCACTTCGGTCGGATGCTGCGTGGAGCAATGGACCACAATCTCGCCATCTTCCAGCGGTGTTGCGAGCGAGACCATGGCTTCGAGATAGAAGTGATCCTGTCCACCATGTTCAGTCTTGCCCGAGATTCGGTGCGGTGATCGGGCGAGCGCCGCGTCCGCATCGCCGCGCCCGGTGATGACCGGAGGAATCACGTAACTTTTCGCTGCGAGCGCGTCGTCGATAGTGAGAATGGGTATCTTTATGTCAAGGTCGTATCTGGCGAGCTTCGCCGCTTTGCGTGCAAGCAGATGCGTTTCGGCCACGACCATGAACACCGGTTGGCCGTGGTGTTCGATGAGGTCGTTGGCAAGAATCGGATCGTCGAGGACGATGCCGCCGTAATTGTTGACGCCCGGCACGTCCTTCGCAGTGAACACGGCGATAACGCCGGGGGCTTTTTCCACATCACTCAGATCAAAGGATTTCAGCGTCGCATTCGCGGCAGGCGCGTAGCCAATCGCAGCAGACAACGTGCCGCGCGGTGCAGCGATGTCATCGGTATAGACCGCCTCGCCGGTCACATGCAAATGCGCGGACTCGTGGCGTGATGGCGTAGCTGCGGCGTGTTGCGGCACATCGATTTTTAGTTGCATGGATTCGAGTGGCGCGTTCATCAGAACACTCTCGCTTCAACGGCTTCACCGCTGGTTTCCAGCCAAAACCGCAGCAACAAATTCTGCGCAACCTGCATGCGATAGGCGGCAGTAGCCCGCATGTCCGTCATCGGTTGGTAATCCTGCGCCAGCGCCGCCATGCCCGCGCGCACCGAAGCTTCACTCCACCCCTTTTCGAGTAACGCGTTCTCAGCATGCGTGGCACGCTTTGGCGTTCCCGCCATGCCGCCATAGGCAATGCGGCAGTGCGTCACCACGCCTTGATCAAGTCCAATTGCAAACGCAGCGAACACGGCCGAAATATCCTGCTCGTTGCGTTTGGAATTTTTGTAACTTGCAATCTGCAAAGAGCCTTGAGCAGGGCGATTGGGGACGATGATTGCCTCGACCCACTCGCCCGCCTCGCGAGACTGCTTTTTGTAGTCAACGTAGAGGTCTTCCAGCGGAATAGTGCGTTGCGCGTCACCACGTCGCAACACCACCTGCGCGCCGATTGCGATCAGCGCCGGCATCGAGTCACCAATCGGCGAGCCGTTCGCCACATTCCCGCCGAGCGTTCCGCTTGCGCGAATTGGCCATGAGGCGAAACGCGTCCAGACATGAGCTAGCTCTGGATACAGGCGGTTCATGGCGCGGAATGCTGGCTCCAGCGGCACGGCAGCGCAAACACGCAAGCCATCCGCCGTTTCAGTAATTTGTTTCAGCGCCGCGACTTCACCGGTGTAAATAATCGTCGCGTTGGTTTGCAGCGCCTTGTTCACCCATAGCCCGATATCTGTGCCGCCGCCAAGAATCCATGCGTCAGGATTAGCGAGTACGGCGGCAGAGAAGTCGTCCACCGTTTTCGGTGCGATGAAAGTGCCCTGCGCCGAGGTAATTTGCAGCGCTTCCGGATGCACAAGCCTGCGCAACGTCGCCGCCAGCTCAGCTTCACCCGGCATAGGTGCGGCGTCCGTTGTTGCAGGCGTAAACATCCACTGCTCCATGCCCGACGATGAAGGTTTCGGCGCAACTTGATACATCATCTGCGCCGCATCAAGAATCGGTCGATAGCCAGTGCAGCGACACAAATTCCCGGCAAGCGCATCGCAGGTCTGCGCACGATTCGGCGAGGCTTCATTCTTGAACAGCGCGAACAGCGACATCACGAAGCCCGGTGTGCAGAAGCCACATTGCGAGCCGTGGCAATCAACCATCGCCTGTTGCGTTGGATGCAGCGCGCCGCTTACGGCCTTGAGCGATTCCACGGTGAACACCGCTTTGCCATCAAGCGTCGGCAACAAACGAATGCACGCATTGATCGGTGACAGCGCCACGCGATCACGGCTCGCACCATCTTGCATCAGCTCACCCACAACCACCGTACACGCACCACAATCGCCCTCGGCGCAACCTTCTTTGGTGCCGGTGAGTTGGCGATGTTCGCGCACGAAGTCGAGCACAGTCAAATGCGGATCCACGTCCGTGAGTTCAACCAACTTGCTGTTCAGTAAAAATCGCAACGTGTTGACCATCACTCACTCATCAATCAAATCTGCTTGCGACTATAAGCGAGACGCGCGCCAGCGCTGATAAGCTTATTGTTATTCCTAACATTATCGTTGGGACAAGCTCAAGGGAACATGGCCGAACCCCTGGATACCCATTTACTTCGCGTGCTGTATCTCGTGCTGCAAGAGCGCAGCGTGTCGCGCGCGGCGGATCGTCTCGGCATCACGCAACCGGCGGTGAGCAGCGCGCTGAAACGCCTGCGCGAAATCACCGGGGACGAATTGCTGGTGCGCACACGCAGCGGCATGACCGCGACCGAGCGCGCGGAGAGCCTGATCGCGCCAACGCGTGCGGCGCTTGATGCCATCGACAGCATTCTGGTTATGGCCGAACCGTTCGATCCGGCGAAATCAAAGCGCGTGTTCGGCGTCGGCGCACCCGATTATTTTGACGCGTTTTTTCTATCGAATTTGATTGATCGTTTCCGTAGCAAAGTGCCAAACGGACGACTCAATATTCGGTCGCTATCGCTCGACATCGACTTCGAGCGCTTGCTGGAAGAAGGTGAGCTGGACGTGGTGGTTGGCAACTGGCCGAACCCACCGGACTATCTGCGCACCACGATGCTGTTTGATGACGAAGTGGTTTGCATGCTCAGCGACCGTCATCCGCTGGCGAAAAAACAGGAAATCAGCGCCGACGATTACATCAAGGCGCTACATCTCGCGCCGGTACGCTACGCGGGCGGCGTGCGCGGCGCGATTGACGAGCACTTGCACAAGCAGGGCATCAAGCGCGATATTCGCGTGTCGCTGCCTTACTTTCACGTCGCACCCTATGTGCTGACCACAACCGATTTAATCTTCACCACCGGACGACGATTCGCCGCGCATTACGCGAAATTTTTGCCGATAAAGGTGATGCCTGCGCCGCTTGACTTTCCGCCGCTACGGTTTTATCAACTATGGCACGAACGCACCCACACCGCCGCCCCCGCGCGCTGGCTGCGCGAGCAAGTGGCGGCAGTCGCGACGGGCTAGCCGCGCCCTTGTTTGCCCTGAGCGCGCACTTTTCAGTCACCCGCTTTTCGTTGTATCCGGAGTTAGCTGTGGGCAGGCAGCCAGTTATGGAGTAAGTCGATATTTGCCTTTTTATACTTGTAAGTCCACGTACGAAGCGGCTTTAGCGACAAAGCTGTTTATCGAAAACGCGATATGTTGCTGCCAATTTTCGCTTTCGGCACGGCGATTGCTGATTGTAATCATGCACACTAGCGGTGCGTCGCTGCCAGTCTTATCACGGTGACGCACCACCCCTTGATCGATAGGATTCTTCCCATGAAACGCTCCACCCCTACCCTGAATTTGGTGCGCCTGCTGCTCGCCGCAACCGGCGCACTGGCGCTCACTTTTAGCGCCGCCGGTCAGGCACAAACCGCGCTCGACGACATCATGAAAAACAAGGAAATCAAGATCGGCATTCCGACTGATTTCCCGCCATACGGCTTCGTCGGAGCTGACCTTGCGCCGAAGGGCCTGGACGTGGACATGGCCAATTACATCGCAGGCAAACTGGGCGTGAAGATTGAGCTGGTCGTCGTCACCAGTGCCAACCGCATCCCTTATCTGCAAACGAAAAAGGCTGACCTCGTGATCTCCACGCTCGGCAAAAATCCTGAGCGCGAGAAAGTTATCGACTTTACGGCAGCGTATTCGCCCTTTTTTCAAGCCGTATTCGGCCCGAAAAATATTGTGGTCAAAGGCCCCGCCGATCTCGTCGGCAAATCGGTCGGCGTCACGCGCGGCGCGATTGAAGACATGGAATTGACGAAGATTGCGCCGAGCGGGGTCGATATCAAACGCTTCGAGGACAACAACGTCACCGTCAGCGCCTTCGTATCCGGCCAAACCACCCTGCTCGCCACCGGCGCATCGGTCGCCGGAAACATGATGGCGCGCAACCCGAACCTGTCCGCTGAATACAAATTCGTGCTCAAGGATTCGCCGAATTTCATCGGTGTTGCCAAGGGCGAAGACAAGCTGCGCCTGAAGGTCAACGAGATCATCGCGGTAGCAAAGGCAGCGGGTGATCTCGACAAGATGGCGCAGAAGTGGCTCGGTCGTCCTGCGGGGGATTTGCCGAATTAACGGGTGCCATAGACCCCCGTCCCCGTCGCGCCCGCCGCCGTCATCCTCGCGCAGCGGGGATCCAGAAACGTTGCGCAACGAACAGTGGGGCGCGTAGCCAAACTTCTGGATTCCCGGCCTTCGGCCGAAAATGACGGCAGATGAAGATGTGGTAGCTCAAGCATGAAAATCGAACTCGACTTCCTGTCTGTCCTCGCGCAATGGCCTTTGCTTGCCAAGGGCGTGGCATGGACGCTGGCGCTGACTGCGTTCTCCGCTGTCCTCGGCGGGCTCGTCGGCGTGGCCTGCGCGTGGGCTCGTGCCTATGGCGCAAAGCCGCTCGCGTACGCCGTCGCGTCGTATGTGGAATTGATCCGCAACACGCCGTTCATCGTGCAATTGTTTTTCATCTTTTTCGGCCTGCCTGCTGCGGGCGTCAAGCTCACGCCGGAGATCGCGAGCATCATCGCGATGGTCATGAATTTGGGCGCTTACGCGACTGAAATCGTACGCGCGGGGCTAGATGCCACACCACGCGGTCAGATGGACGCGGCGAAAGCGATTGGCCTCAATCGTCTGCAAATGTTCCGCCTCGTCGTGTTGCCGCCCGCACTCGCCAAAGTTTGGCCGGCGATGGTCTCGCAAATCATCATCGTCATGCTCGGCTCGGCCGTGTGCGGGCAAATTTCGACCGAAGAATTGAGCTACGCCGCGAACCTGATTCAAAGCCGCAACTTCCGCGCGTTTGAAAGCTTCATCATCGCGGGTGCGATCTATTTGCTGCTCGCCGTGGGTGTGCGCAAATTGTTGACATGGGTCGGGCCGCGATTCTTCTTCGGCAGCTTTGGAGCGCAACGCTGATGGTTGAATTCTCCCTCTGGGACATCTTCCGCAACGTCGGTCTCGCGGCGCGCTGGACCATCGCGTTGTCATTGGTCGCCTTCATCGGCGGTGGCATCGTCGGACTGCTGTTGTTGTACTTGCGCCTCGGCGGTGGCCGCATTACACAAACGCTGGTTGGCGGCTATGTGCAGGTGTTTCAAGGCACGCCATTGCTGATTCAACTCTTCCTCACGTTCTTCGGCATTTCGCTGTTCGGCGTGGGCGTGTCGCCGTGGCTCGCAGCCTCGGTTTGCCTCACGCTGTATTCCAGCGCCTACCTCGCAGAAATCTGGCGTGGGTGCGTTGACTCCGTGCCAAAAGGCCAATGGGAAGCCGCGAAAAGTCTCGCCTTGTCGTTTGCGCAACAACTGCGCTTCATCGTATTGCCACAAGCCGCAAAAATCGCCGTCGCACCGACCGTCGGCTTCATGGTGCAAATCATCAAAGGCACCGCGCTCGCCTCGATCATCGGCTTCGTGGAGATCACCAAAACCGGCGGCATGATCGCCAACGCCACCTTCCAGCCGTTCCTCGTTTACAGCTTCGTCGCGCTGTTTTATTTTGCGTTGTGCTTCCCGCTGTCGCTGCTGAGCAAGCGACTGGAGTTGAAGCTGTCGATTTCCAGTCGATAGTGCGATCACAACGGGCGTAGACTTTCGTCCATGGAAAACGCCGCGTCCAACCCACAGTCCAAGCGCCCTCACATCGTCATCATCGGTGCTGGTTTCGGTGGCCTTGAAGCGGCCAAGGCACTGCACAAGGCCGATGTCGACATCACGCTGATCGACCGCACCAATCACCATCTGTTTCAGCCACTGCTGTATCAGATTGCGACCGCTGGCCTGTCGCCACCGTCCATTGCTGCACCCACGCGCTACCTGTTTCGCAAGCAACCCAACGTCACCACGCTCTTGGGCGAGGTCGTCGACATTGAC